>JAKMDG010000511.1 GCA_022428035.1 Longimicrobiales bacterium | reverse complement strand
TCTACAAGCTGCGCGACGAAGCCCGCTGGCCCAACGGCTCACCGGTGACGGCCGAAGACGTCAAGTTCACCTTTGATTTTCAGTTTGAAAAAGGCTGGCCCGGCTTTGCTGATGCCTTTGCCATGGTCGAGAGCATCGAAGTTCTGGACGGCAACCGCGTGAAGTTCTCCTTCACCGCGGACAACACCGACCGCAACGCACCCTTCACCATCGGCGGTGAGGCCATCATCCCGAAGTACTTCTGGGAAGACCGTGACCCGCAGGAGATTTTCCTCGACGTCTACCCGGTCGGCTCGGGTGAGTACCGCATCAAGGAACACCAAGACGAAAACTACATCATCTACGAACGCCGCGACGACTACTGGGGCGACAGCTTTGCCTGGGCTCAGGGTTCGGCCAACTTCCAGACCATGCGCTACAGGTACTACAACGATGTCACCACGATCCGTAACGCGATCAAGGTCGGTGAGATCGACATGCGCGGCGAGAACCAGATGAAGGCCTGGGTCAACGACTACAAGGCTGAAGACATCCCGGCGATTGCCGAAGGACTGCTGATCAAGAAGGAATTCGAAGATAACGAAATCCAGAACACGCAGGCCATGTTCTTCAATCTGCAGAAAGAGAAGTTCCAGGACCGCCGCGTTCGTGAGGCCATCGGCCTCGCCTTCGACTTCGAATTCACCAACAAGCAGCTGTTCTACGGCCGCTACCTGCGCCAGAACTCGCACCTCGAGAACTCGCAGCTGGAAGCCACCGGTGTGGCCTCGGGTCGCGAGCTAGAAATCCTACAGGCGCTCGACGCCAAGTTCCCAGGCCAGCTGCCCTCGACCGTATTCGGTGAGCAGTACTTCTACCCCGAGACCGACGGCTCCGGGAACAACCGCGATAACCTGCGCAAGGCCCTGAACCTATTCGCAGAGGCAGGCTGGAACCTCGAAGACGGTAAGCTGGTCAACGCCGACGGCGAACAGTTCGCTCTGGAAATCGTCGACAGCTCGCCGGACAGCGAGCGCTACATCCTGCCGTGGGTGGAGAACTTGGAGCGGATCGGTATCGACGCGACCTTCAGCCTGCTCGACCCGACCCAGTGGATCGAAAAAATCAGGACCCGCGACTTCGACATGACCGACTACGTCTACCGCGCGTCCTACACACCGGGCACGCAGATGCGTTACTACTGGTCCTCGGAGCTGGCAGCGACCCCGGGCTCGATCGCCTTCCACGGCTACGAGAGTCAGTTGCTGGACGACCTGATCGCGCAGCTGACCAGCGCCGAGAGCCGTGAGGAGCTCAACGCCGTCTCCAAGGCGCTGGACCGCGTGCTGATCTCCGAACACGTGGTTGTGCTCGAGTGGTACTTTAACAAGTCCCGCCTGCTCTACTGGGACAAGTTCGGCGTGATCGACCACAGCGACGATGAGGACTACCTCGGCTCGCCAACCGGCGGTTGGTGGATCGATGAAGCCCTCGACATGACGCTCGACGAGCGTCGTGAAGCGCTCTGATCGCCACAGCAGCTGTTGCCGCTGAATGCTCGCTTACATCATCCGACGCTTGTTGCTGATCCCCGTCACCCTGACGGGGATCTTCCTGACCAGCTTCCTGATCATCAACTTCTCCCCCGGGGGACCGCTTGAAGCCCTGATCGCCGAGATGCAGGGCATTTCAACGGACCTGGGCGATCGGATGATCGGGGCTGCGGGTGACGTGGGCGAAGCACCGAAGAAGGCGGCGAGATCGAGGTCGGCCGCGACCTCAACCAGATCGAGGGCTACCGCGGGCGCGAGGGCATGGACCCCGTGACCTTCGAGCGCTACGCGGTGATGTTCGGCCTCGACCGGCCCTGGTACGTGCGGCTGGGCGACTACTTCGTCAGCTTCCTGCGTTTCGATTTCAAGGAGTCGCTGCGCTACGGCCGTCCCGTGCTCGACGTCATCGTCGAGCGCATGCCGGTGACCATGGGGCTGGGAATCATCGGGGCCCTGTTCACCTACCTGATCTGTATTCCGCTGGGGATCGCCAAGGCCCGCCGCGACGGCAGTCGCTTTGACTGGGCAACGACCACGGGCGTGGTCGGGATCGACGCCATCCCCAACTTCGTGCTGGCCATCATGCTGATCGCCATTTTCGCCGTTCAGCTGCAGTGGTTCCCGCTGGAGGGGCTGGTCTCCGACAACTGGCGTGAGCTGAACTGGCTGCAGAAGATCGGCGACTATTTCTGGCACATGACGCTGCCCGCCGTGGTGATCTTGGTCGGCGGCTACGCCGGGCTGATGATGCTGACCAAGAACAGCTTCATGGACCACCTCGGCCAGCAATACGTCACCACCGCGCGGTCCAAGGG
>JAKMDG010000448.1 GCA_022428035.1 Longimicrobiales bacterium | reverse complement strand
GCCGTATGTCGCGCTCTCGTCGCGTGGGTCTTGCTGGAGGTCAGCTCCCGGGGGGGTCAATCCGGATCTCCCCGGGCATCAGCTGGTCGCGCCGGGTACGCAGGCGCGCCCACACGCGGGAAGAAAGGAATACGCCGGATACGACGACGTAGACCGAGCCCATGCCGAGCACGAGCGCGATCAGCAGGCCACCCAGCCAGACTGTCACGCCGACCGCAACGGCAAAACCCGGCCTAACGCCGGCCACGCTTCGACTCGATCGCACGAGTGAGGACATCCGCCAGCTGGTCGCCGGTGAACGGCTTTCGAATTACTTGCTCCGCTCCCACGAGCCCACCGGACTGGATCGGATCGATCTCCGCGAAGCCCGTCGTGTAGACGACGGCAAGGTCCGGTCGTACCGCGATGAGACGCTGGGCCACCTGTGCACCCCAGCCGTCAGGCAGATTGATGTCCATGAGAACGGCGTCGATGTCCCCTTCGAATCGGTCGATCACCTCGGCGGCTTCCGCCGCGGAGGAGGCTCCGATCATGTCGAACCCACGCGTGCGTAGAAGACGTTTTGTCATGTGGCGGATGCCTTCTTCGTCATCGACGAAGAAGACCACCGGCTTCCGTTTCAGTTCCTCGACCTGCTCGTCAGACACGTATTTCGTCGGTTTGCAAAGGGACTCGCGACAGGGTCCTCGCGATGGAGTCGGAAGCTATCCCTTCGAGGGCGGAGGTTCGAGGGGCCGCCTCGAGTTGGTCCGCTGCGGGGCTCCTGTCAGATTGAGCGCATGAACGCCCCTGTCCTTCGCCACGGCCTGATCGCGCTGAGCCTGGTCATCTTCCTGCTGGCGCCCGCGAACGCGGCGGGTCAGGAGGCCGAACCGGGCAGCGACCTCCGCGTGTGGCTCGTGACCGCGGGCCCCGGAGACGCGGTGTGGGAGCGCTACGGGCACAACGCTCTGCGGGTTCTCGACACCCGCACCGGATACGACGTCTCGTACAACTGGGGCATCTTCAGCTTCGGACAGCCCGTTGAGTTCATCGTCCGCTTCCTCCAGGGGCGCATGCTCTACATGATGGCCCCCTTCGACACGCGCGCCATGCTCGGCGCGTATGCGCAGGCCAACCGAGAGGTGGTCCTTCAGGAACTCGCCCTCACACCCGCGGAGCGGCTGGAGCTTCAGGCCTTCGCCGAGAACAACGCCCAACCCGAGAACCGCGACTATTTTTACCAATACTTCCTCGACAACTGCTCCACGCGTGTCCGAGACCTGCTCGACCTCGTCCTCGGCGGTCGGTTGGAGGAAGGATTTGGTGAGGTCCACACCCACACCAGCTACCGGTGGCACACGCGACGGCTGACGCAGGTCGACCCGCTCATCTACGCAGGGATGGATGCGCTGCTGGGCGCACCGACAGACGTCGAACTGACCGTGTGGGAAGAGATGTTTCTCCCGCTGACGCTGCGGGATGCAATCCGTGATTTCGACGTGGTCCGTGCCGATGGTTCGGTGGGGCCGCTGGTCCTGTCCGAGGAAATCGCGGTGCCATCCACACGCCCCGCAGAGGAGCTCAGTCCTCCGCGATGGCTCTGGCAGTTTCTGTTCGTAGGCCTGTTCCTGGGCGCGGTGTTTGGGTCACTCGCCCTTCCAGCGGTCCGAACGTCGACGATCGGACGTCGTATCGTCTACGGGATCGCCGCAGCGTGGTCGGGCCTGTTCGGCCTGCTCGGATTGATCCTGACCGGACTGCTTTTCACCGATCATGTGTTTTCGACCTGGAACGAAAACCTCTTCCTGGCGAACCCCCTGCTCCTGCTGGTTGCGGTCTCGCTTCCACTCTCGAACCTCGACCCCGTCTGGAGCCGTCGGGCCCTGACCGTATCCTGGGTTTGTACCACGCTTGCGCTGGTCGGTCTCCTCTGGCAGCTGGCGCCGTTGTCGGGGCACCAGAACGGGATGTTCTTCGCCCTGCTGCTGCCTGGACACCTCGGTCTGGGGTGGGGTCTGCGCTCGGTCGTGGGCGACGCGATCACGTAGCTGTTGTGCCAAGCGGGTCCGAGCGCAATTCTCCGATGGAAATCCATGGCTGCGCCCGAAGGAATGGCATGTTGCCGACGAACGACGAACTCATCGCCCAGGCGAAGACCGAGGAAGCCCCGCTGCTTCCGCTCCTGCACAAAATGCACGAGCGAGATGGCTACCTGAGCGAGGATGCCCTGAGGGCTGTATCGAAGGGTCTCAGAATCCCGATCGCTGATCTGTTCGGTACGATCACCTTTTATCATCACTTCGCGCGCGAGGCAGGTGGCTTCGAAGCGCCCCGCGTCTGCACGGGGCCAATCTGCTGCCTGAGGGGCGCGCACGACCTCGTTGCCGGGCTCGAGGGTGCAACGGGCATGCCCTGCAGCGGTCGATGTGATGAGCCCATACCGGTGATCCGCGGTGGTCAGACGCTGGTCGGAATCTCTGCCAATGACCTGGCCGTCCGAGAGACACCGGCGCCGCCCGCGAAACAGGGCACCTACGACGAGTGCGTCTTTGCCCACATCCGTGAGGCGGACCGCAAGACCCTCGACGGGTACCGGCGCAGCGGGGGCTATGCCGCACTCGAAAAGGCAGTCACGTCGCTGACACCCGACGCGCTGATCGACCTGATCGACGAGAGTGGCCTGGCGGGCCGCGGCGGCGCGGGCTTCCCGACCGGGCGGAAATGGCGCGCAGTGGCCGAAGCCGATGGTGGTCCCAAGACCGTGGTCTGCAACGCAGACGAAGGCGAGCCCGGCTGCTTCAAGGACCGCGCACTGATGGACCATGACCCGCATGCCGTCCTTGAAGGCATGGCGCTGGCGTGCTTCGCTACCGGTGCACCTCGAGCCTTCCTGTACCTCCGGTACGAGTACCCGGAGACGGAGCACCTCCTGGCGGGAGCGATCGCAGAGGCAGAAGCCGCAGGCATCCTGGGTGATGATGTCTTCGGCACGGGCAACGAAATTCGGATCTACCTGCGTCGCGGCGCTGGCGCATACATCTGCGGTGAAGAGACCTCCCTCCTGAATTCGCTCGAGGGCGAACACCCGTTTCCGCGGAATCGCCCGCCCTACCCTGTCACACACGGGTACGAGGGTACGCCGACCGCGGTGAACAATGTCGAGACCCTGTCCTCCGTGCCCCCGATCATCGTTCACGGGCCAGAATGGTACCGGAGTCTGGGGCTGGGCAGCCACGCGGGTACGAAGGTGATCTCCCTGTCCGGTGACGTCGTCCGTCCAGGAAACTACGAAGTGCCGATTGGGCTACCGCTGTCTACACTGATCGACGAATGGGCGGGCGGCATACCGAACGGACGCACGTTGCAGGCTGTGACGATGGCAGGCC
>JAKMDG010000446.1 GCA_022428035.1 Longimicrobiales bacterium | reverse complement strand
AGCGTCGCCCCTTCGATCATATCCTGGCCAGCTGCCCGCACGTGGCGTCCCGCGTCTTGATCGGACAGGATCCGTACCCGTCCCTCCTCGAACTCCCGGTCCGTGTGCTCAACACGCACGATGGAGTCCGCACCGGCTGGGACGGGGGCTCCGGTCATGATGCGGATCGCAGAACCAGGCTCGAGCGTGCGGCCCGCGTCTCCGCCCGCACGGACGACACCTGCGACGGGGAGAGTGACCGGCGTATCGGACGTCGCCCCCTTGATATCGCTGGCACGAACGGCGTAACCGTCCATGGCGCTGTTGTCCCACGGAGGAAGTGTCGCCCCCGCTAGAACCGACTTCGCGATCGCACGGCCGACCGAGTCGGACAGCGAAACACGCTCGGCCGGGAGCGCGTCAGCGGTGGAGAGGATTCGCTGCTGAGCCTCGTGAACCGGGAGCCAGTCGGCTTCCCGCCGCTCGTGGTCGAACCCGCGCTGGGTATCGGTCACGGGAACAGCGCGGTCACCAGCGCCAGAGCAGCGCCAGGCTGAAGCCGGTCCCCCTGAGCCACTCTCCATCTTCCACCTCACTGAACGCACGGCCCGGATCACTGAATCCCGGTGGCGTATCGACCTTCCAGAGGGAGAAGAGTCCATCAGCTCGCAGTGCCAGCTGGTCTGTCATGAACCAGCGCGTCCCGAGCCCGAGGTTGCCGTAGAAGCTCGATCCGAAGCTGAAGACGTCCTCGGCGAGAAGGGTCTGGTCCAGGGTGTCGTCGCCCCCTGCGCCGATTACAGCGCCCCCACCCATGGTGAGGAACGGACTCAGGCGCTTCCACATGCGGCGACCTGCAAAGCTGAACCGGATCCGGGCGTCGATCGTCGTCAGCAGTTGATCCGTTCGACCGATGACACGATTCGCTTCGATCTGACTCGGGTCGATGACATCTCGCTCCGAGTCGATAAAGCTGATCGTGCCCTCCAGACCGAGAGGGCCGGATAGCTCGAGCCCGTATCGAGCGCCGAACATCGGACCACCCGACGGAGCGTACCCGAACCGACCTGTTCCCGCGCCATGTACGCCGCTGAAGATGCCCGCTTCCTGTCTGCGCTCCAGATACTCGAAGGGAGACGGAATCGTCTGAGCCGCTCCGAAAACCGGAAGCCCCAAGCATGCGACTGCGACGGTTGCCGCAATCCTGTTGAACGGTGATCCCATCAAAGGGACTCGACTCCTCACGGAAATTAAGATTGACCCACTTTCGCGCTTCGGGCACATTCGTGGTGCGACGCGCTCGGCGCGCGTTGAACGCCCGTTGTAACACCTTCTGTACCGGATCGTTTCAGACTCTATGCGTCTTCGATGTGCGGTCCTCTGCCACCCGTTGCTTCTCGCCGGAGGCATCCTCGCATCTTCGGCCGCCCCAGGCATGTCACAGGATGTCGTGACTCTTCAGGTCGAAGAAAACTTCCGGCGCGAGCCGAATGGTGTCGTGCTAGCCCGAATAGGGGAAGGGGCTCCGTTCCGTTTGCTGTCGACCGAGGGGAACTGGACCGAGGTCGAGGTAGAGGGCTGGGTCTGGTTGCGATCTCTGCAGGGCAGCGAGGACCCGGCGTTCGATCTCGTCGTGAGTCAGGAAGGGGGCGAGAATCTCCGGTCGGGGCCGTCCGGTTCAATTCTGGGCGTGCTCGAGGACGGGACCCTTCTCGAAGAGCTCGGACGTGACCCGGCGTGGGCGCGTGTGTCCCGAGTGGGGTGGATCTGGTCTGCTTCGCTCTCGGACCCGGCACCTGCCGCGTCGGAGGAATTGCCGTCACTGCCACCGTCGACGTCTCCGGCCGCGATCGCCAATGCGCCGGCAGCTCGTGCTTCTGGGAACTTCACGCGTGCGGGAGCCGGAGGCTCTCTGCTGAGCGCGCCAGACGGCGATACGCTCGGCGTCGTCGCTCCGTCGGGTGACGTTCAGGTGCTCGCACGAGAAGGCAACTGGGCTCGGGTGCGTCTAGAGGGCTGGATGTGGATGCCCCAGACGCCCGCTCAGGTCGCCGCAGACCAGGTCGATACGCCTGGCGAGTCGGAGGTCCTGGATCCCGCCGCACTCTCATCGAGCCCGAACGAGTACGCGGGCCGGGTGGTGGTGTGGACGATCCAGTTCATATCGCTCGAGCGTGCTGAGGCCGTACGGACCGACTTCTTCGAGGGAGAAGCGTTCCTTCTGGCACGCTTCGGCGGTGGGGAGGGGGAATTCGTCTATGTAGCCGTGCCAACGGACCGGCTCGCCGAGGTGGAGGGTCTCGTGCCGCTCGAGACCGTCACCGTGACCGGTAGAGTGCGGACCGGTGCGTCGCGGCTGACCGGCGCCCCGATTATAGACCTGATTGATATCGAGAGGTCACGGGAGTTCCAGTGACTGTGAGCCGAACCTGCGGGCTCCGTGTCTCGCGCCGGCAAACCCTTCGCTCGGTTGTCGTGAGCGCCCTGCTGGTCCTGCAGGCGTGCGGAGGAGAGACCACCTCGGTCCTGCAGCCTCCGGTCGAGATGTTTGTCGCGGCGGGTGACCAGCAATACGGAACCGCTGGCCAGACACTCCAGATGCCTCTTCAGGTTCTGGTACGTGCCCTGACGACCCAGTTGCCCCAATCCGGGGTCAACGTCGCGTGGCGCGTCATCGAGGGCGACGCAGAGATCGTGGGCGTGCCCGAGACTGTCTCCGACTCGACCGGGCTTGCACGGACCACTGCACGGCTCGGATCGACGGTGGGTGACGTCGTGATCCGGGCGACCGCTCAGGGCCAGTCGCCGGCATCGGTCGACTTTCGACTCTTTCTGATCGATCGCCCCATCCTGACCGACCTTTCCGCGGGATCGGGTCTTCCGGGTGAAAAAATCACCCTGGCAGGCCAGAATTTCGTGCCCGAGCTCGGGCACAATGTCGTCCTGTTCTCGGGGGTGCGAGGTGAGGTGACATCGGCCTCGGCGACCCGGCTCGATGTGCTGATCCCCTCGTGCCTTCCGGAGCGAGACGTGGACGTCTCCGTTCGGTTTGGTACGGTCGGAAGCTCCTCCATCGGACTATCCGTCGGTTCGGGCGGAGCCGTAGCTGACCTTCAGGTCGGTGATGTGGTGGATGCCTTTGACGAGGCTGGCCTCACCTGCGTGACCGTCTCGGGTGCCGGTGGTGCAGAGTACGTCGTCGAAGTGCACTCGACCTCGAGCGTGGGCGCGGCCACGCACCCGTGGAGCCTGACTGGCCTTGGATCAGGAACGGCAGCAGGTCCGGCGTTCCGCGTGTCAGAGAGCCAGCGGGCGTCGCCCGAGCACGAATCCGATACAGGCGTGCTCTGGGATGTGAGGCTCCGTCAGCTCGAAGAGGAGCTCACGGTTGAGCGTTCGCGCGTGTCTGGGCAGGAAGGCTCGCGCGCCGCTGCGGTCCTGCAGCCGGTTCCGCAGTTGAACGACGTCCGGGACTTTCAGGTGTTCCGCAACCCGGGTGACTTTGCGACGGTCACGGCGATCGCTCGCCATGTGGGTGAG
>JAKMDG010000440.1 GCA_022428035.1 Longimicrobiales bacterium | reverse complement strand
GTACGCCGGACCTCGGCGGTTCAGACTCCTGACGAGCGGCTGCTATTGGCACGGTTTCGCGGGTCGGCAGCGGGCTGGCCGTGCATCAGAGTGTCGAGACGTTAGAGGGCCCCTGAGAGAGGAGTGGTGAGGCCCCGAATCAATGGGGGCAGGCTGCTGGTGAAGCGCACCTAAATTCTCGTAGGAATTGTTCTCGCATGAGGTGCTGACGCCTGGTGGGAGGAGCGTTCCGAGCGACGGCACGAGCGGGAGTTCCTTAACCCACTGCGTTCGGTATTCGGCTGGAACGTACTCACGGTGCCTCGAGATAGCTGGACCCCGGATCCCTTCATCCGTACGAACGAGGTTCGGAACGTGGTCGCAGCGAAGAGTCGCACTGCGTTGGACGTGCGGGATGGAGGTGAGGAGTTCATGGCTCGCATAGAGGAGTGGATGCGAACGATTACCGTCGTAACGGAGGCACTCTGACACGCAATTGCTGCGGACGCCGGAATAGCGGGCTGCTTCGCGCTTGTGGGCGTCGGTGCGGCGGAGCAGATTCGCGAGTTGTCATAGCGCACCGATCACGAGACACGGGCGGTGCAGGGACGTCCGAACCTGGAGAGTGAGATGGGCCGAAGAGCGGAGAGGCCGTGGACCTACGTGTCGCGGGCCCCGCAGGCGCGCTATATCGACACCTTCACCTTCGCCGCGCGTCCCCTCTCAGCAGGATCCAGCGTGCGATGTTGGCTACGGTCGTGAATGGCAAGGTCGGAGGGGCCCCCTGACTAGGCCTCCACTCGGCGGCAGTTCGCCGCCTCACCGGTGATGATCACCTAGGGCACGAGTTCGCTACGACTTGGCCTGAATATGACCTGGACGAAAAGACCCGGGCTCTGCTTCGGTACTCAAGCAAGTTGACAGAGGCACCCAGCCTCTTGGAGCCTGCAGATACCGACGCCTTGAGGCAGGCAGGGTGGACTGACGCTGCCGTTTGGGAGATCACTGCGTTGGCGTCGTTCTTCAACTTCAGCGGCCGGCTGGAAGCAGCATCCGGTCTCCCCCCCGACCGAGTGCCCGAGAACGCCAAGTTTGCGGAAGCCGGAACGAACTAGCCCACAAGAATTGGTGAAGTGGCATCGGAGCGGCTGCGCGGCTCAAGGCACCGAGCACAGCCGACCAAGCAATGATTACTGACACGGCTTCGCTGATGGATACCCCACTCCTCGGACGTCGCAATGGAAGACTCGCGGTAGACGGTTGAGTCGTCCTCCCGATTGGAAGACGCAACTGCCGGATGAACCGTGTCCTCTGAGTCAGGGAGTTTCGTTGCAACGGTGTCCGAGATTTCTCTCCTCGAGATCTCACAGATCTCTTGGGGACGCACAATCGGTGTGGCAGCAGCCAGCGCCGCAGCTACAACCGTGGTCCTTTGGCTATCCGCGTGTTGGGACGGCGAGTGCTACAGATCACTGCGGACGCGATCCCCGTTGCGTGGCACCATCTAACAGGGAGATCTACAGTCGCGGATTCGCCGAAGAGCGGGGGGCAGGACTTGAACCTGCGCCTCCAACTTGGAAAGCTGGCGCTCTAGCCAACTGAGCTACCCCCGCAGTGCTTTTTCAAGTCTAGTGTGCCAAAGCGAGAAGCGACACATCAAGTGAATCAGAGCTTTGACACCCGGTTTTGTATCCGGGTACAATCACGATCAAAAGGAATGCTCGCCTTACAAACTGTAAGCTCTACATTACAGTCCAATCTCTCCTAACCAGAAGAGGCAGGGATGAACGATGCGCTGATGAACGCGAGCGTCCGCAATCAGAGGGCTGCACTGGGACTATCTCAGGCAGATCTGGCCGCACGCGTCGGGGTTTCAAGACAAGCGATCAGTGCAATCGAAGCCGGCAAACAGGTGCCTTCTACTCTGCTCGCACTCCATCTCGCACGTGCTCTGAACTGCAGGGTCGAACATCTCTTTCGGCTTACTGGTGGACGAGTCATCAACGCACGCAGGCCCCCTGGTCGTCCAGATACCGGGCGTGTGGTCCTCGGGCGCGTTCAAGACGAGTGGGTGGCACATCCGGTCGACGATCTCACGCACGCAGCTGACGGGTTGATCCTCGAGCCAGACACCGAGCCCGAGTCTGCGTCGGTCGAGGTGTTCGATGAGTCCTTGGACATCGACACGAATGTTCTGGTTGCCGGTTGCGCGCCGCTGCTCGGCCTCCACGCCGACCGACTCGGACGAAGGCACCGTAATGCACGCGCAACCTGGCTTCACGCCAACAGCTCGAAGTCGCTGAAGCTCCTCGAACTCGGCCTCGTGCACATTGCCGGCGTACACCTGGCGGACTCGGATCATCCAGACGCCCATGTCCAAGCCGCGCGCCAAGCCATGCCTGGCCAGCGATCCGTACTCGTGAACCTCGCCCAGTGGAGGCAGGGCCTCGTCGTCGCCCCAGGCAACCCGCTGGAGATCGATATCGGATCAGGTCTGCTGCGTCCCGAGCTCCGGCTAGCCGTGCGCGAGCACGGTGCGGCCGCACAGCGCCTGCTCGAGCGAATTCTGAGACGGGCTGCCGGGGGCGGCTCCACACCACTGGCGGAACCCATCAACGGGACCAAGGCAGCAAATCATGACGAGGTCGCGCGGCTCGTCCAGTGGGGGATGGTCGACGCAGGTGTGGCGATTGAAGCAGCGGCCCTCGCGGCGGGGCTCGACTTCATCCCTGTATCCGAAGAACGATTCGACCTCATCGTGCCAGAAGCATTACTGGACCACGGACCGGTCGAGCGCTTTCTGTGCCTCATCGATCAGCCGTCCTTCCGTGCCGAGGCGCGTGCGTTGCCGGGATACGACCTGTCGATCGCCGGCCACAGTGCGACCGTTGACGCTGCCTGACGCTTACGATGCAGCGATCTCTGATACAGCTGGTCCCGCGTTCCATGCGTTCCTTTCTGGCCGTACCGCTTCTGTCGATCCTGGCTGTGTGCAGCAGTTGCTTCGCTGCAGAAGACGATCCGAACCATCTGACGATCTTCGCGGCCTCCTCCCTCACCAACGCCTTCGAGGAACTCGTACGTACCTACGAAGAGCAGTACCCAGACACCGACGTACAATTGACGTTCGCCGGGAGCCAGATCCTGCGATTCCAGATCGAGCAGGGGGCTTCGACAGACTTGTTCGCATCTGCCAACGAGACGCATATGCAGGCGCTCGTCGACGCAGACCTCATGGGGACGCCCCGAACCCTGGGCATCACCGATCTGGTCGTCATCGTGCCCCAGCAGAATCCGGCGCAGATCGAGCGCTTCGACGACCTGGACCAGGCCTCCAGCATCGTGGTCGGAACGGTATATGTGCCGATCGGAGCCTACACGGAGCGGGTGCTGGAGCTCGCCTCGGCAGAGCTGGGTGATGCGTTCGTGAACAAGGTGCGCGACCGGGTGGTCTCCCGGGAGAGCAACGTCCGGCTCGTGCGTGCCAAGGTCGAGCTTGGTGAGGCCGACGCAGCGCTTGTGTATCG
>JAKMDG010000429.1 GCA_022428035.1 Longimicrobiales bacterium | reverse complement strand
GAGTTATGGAACCGACTGGAGGGATACGCGGCCACGGACGAGGCGGCGACGCTCGAAGGGATTCGACGTCGGCACCTCCACAAGACGGTCGACGAGTTCAAGCGCGCCGGAGCCGATCTCCCGACCGAGAAGAAGGAAGCTCTCCAGGCCCTGCAGGTCGAACTTGCTCAAATCCAGCAAAAGTTCAGTGAGAATGTCCTCGACGCGACCGCCGAGTGGGAGCTCGTAGTCACGGAGGAGTCCCGACTGGACGGGGTGCCCGCTGCACCAAAACGCCGCTTTCGCAGCCAGGCCGAAGAGAACGGCGACGACGGGTGGACTCTGACACTCGACTATCCGTCAGTAGAGCCCATCCTCAAGTACTGTCGTGATCGTGAGCTGCGCCGGGAGGTGCTCGTCGCATATACGACGCGTTGCCGCGAAGGGGAGTATGACAACCGACCCCTGCTCGCTCGCATCATCCGTATGCGCGACGAGGTCTCGAACATTCTCGGCTACAGTGGTTTTCCCGACTACGTGCTTGCAGACCGGATGGCGGGAACGGGAGCCCGCGCCATCTCCTTCGAGCGTGACCTGACCGAAAGAACGCGACCCTACTGGGAGCGGGACGCGGCCCAGCTCAAGGCTCATGCACACTCGCTTGGCCTGGACGCCCTGGAGCCGTGGGACGTCGGCTTTGTGACCGAGGACCTGCGGAAAAGTCGGTACGACATCGACGACGAGATCCTGCGGCCGTACTTCCCGCTGAGTCAGGTACTCGACGGAATGTTCGAGATCGTCCGGCAGACCTTCGGCTTCCGTTTCGAGGAAAAGGAGATCGAAGAGGTCTGGCATGAGGACGTCAACTTCTACGAGATCTTCGACGAGTCGGGAACCAAGCTGGGCGCCTTCTATACCGACTGGTTCCCGCGCAAAGAGAAACGACAGGGAGCCTGGATGAATAACTTCATTACAGGTGGGCCCGGCATCGACGGATTCGCCCCTCACCTGGGTGTGATGTGTGGCAACTTCACTCCACCTGAAGGGGAGGGTGAGGCGCTGCTGACTCATCGTGAGGTGCAAACCACCTTTCACGAGTTTGGTCATCTCCTTCACCACTGTACTTCACGCGTCCCGATCCCCTCACGGGCTGGTATCCACGTCGCGTGGGACTGGGTCGAGCTTCCCAGTCAGCTCATGGAGAACTGGACGTGGGAGCGAGAGGCACTGGACCTTTTCGCGAAACACCACGAGACCGGCGAAGGCTTTCCGGACGACCTGTACGAACGACTGGTAGCGGCGCGACGCTTTATGGGCGGCTGGGCGCAGATGCGTCAGCTCTCGCTGGGCACCGTCGACCTCGAGCTCCATGAGGAGCTGGCACCGAGGCTGCGCGCAGAGGCTGAGGGGCACGAGGATATTGAGGCCCTCGACACCGCACAGGGAGCCGAGGTCATGGCCTTTGCCCGTGACCGGTTCGCCGATTTCTCCCCGGATCCTGACTTTGCCGAGCTCCATATCCTGACGTCGTTTACTCACCTGTTCGCAGGTGGGTACGCTGCCGGCTACTACAGCTACCTGTGGTCCGAGGTGCTGGACGCGGATGTGTTCACGCGGTTCCGCGAAGAAGGGATCTTCAATCGGGAGACGGGTCGCGGATACGTGGAAGCAATCTTATCCAGGGGTGACTCGGCAGACCCGGATTCCCTCTTTCAGGAGTTCATGGGCCGTAGCCCCGACCCCGACGCACTCCTCGACCGAAACCTTGGCCAGCTCGCATCCTGAGGTAACCGGATATGACACACCACCGGTATGCCCTGCGTATACTCGGGTAGCCGATGAAACCGCTCCCAGAGGCACAATGACCATCTCGCGTTCTCAGATCCGTTCAACGTTCATCGCCGCGTCCGTCCTTGCGTTCTCAGCCTGTGACGAAGTCCCCCTCAGCTATGGAGACGCGAACAGCATCATCGCAGCCGTAGCCGCCGAACCCTGGGCCGAGGTTCAGGACGATGTCTACGGTGCGCTCGAAACGACCATCACGACGGTTCGGGCAGAGAAGACCTTCACGGTTACGTACCAGGAACCGGGAGCGGCCTACTGGGACAACCTTCGGCGGTTCAGGCAAATGCTGGTCGTCGGGAGTCGCGAGGACTTCTGGGTCCAGCAGGCGCTGGACGACGCCCGTGAGCCGATCACCCAGAACGGGTTGCATCAGATCTACGACGTCTGGTCGCGTGGTCAGACGATCACGCTCATCCTTCTGGATCAAGGGTGGGGTCGCGACGACCTGCTTCCCTACCTGCCCAAGGTCAACGCCCTGCTTGACGGACAGTACCGTCAGTACGCCCAGAACCGCATGTACATGTCGGGTACGGACTCGGCCCTCGCGGACACACTTTCGCTGCGCGCGGGCTTCTCCATGATGCTGCCGGATGTATATCGATGGCAGACGCGGGATTCGGTGTACATCTTCCGCAACGACAACCCCGACCCCTCCGAGCTTATCCGTCAGATCGCAGTGACCTGGATGACCCCGGCTGCTGGCGTGCTCGATCAGGAACGTGTTGTAGCCTGGCGCAACGAGATGGCCGCAGAGCACTACACAGAGCCTCAGGAGGTCGTACTCGAGGGTTCGGCAGAGCGGTCGTTCGACACGAATGGCGACCGCACATATGAGCTGCTGGCTCAGTGGCGGAATCCCCCGGATCGTGGCTGGCCCGCGGGTGGGCCGCTCATCACACGCGTCGTGAGCTGCGATGCCCAGGATCGTACATATCTGCTCGATGCCTGGCTTTATGCACCGGGCAAGGAGAAGTACGAGTACATGATTCAGCTCGAGACCCTGCTCGACACCTTCGTCTGTAGGACCTGATCCGGTACCGGGCACCGGCAACAAACGCGACGGATTCCAGGGGGTCCGCAGAGAGGCGATCCCCCTGCGCAAGAGATGCGGCCCACGTGTAGCGCTCAGGGGACAGTGCGGCACTCCGTGATGCTCACCTGTTCACCTCCACCCGCATGGAGTGCATTCAGGGCAGCGCATGGTCGGAACGACTGGCGTCGCTTCCCCACGGGGTTACGTTGCGATCAACCTCCAAGATCCCCCGAAAATTCGCCGTCGCGTCGCCGTCCTCTGTGAGTTTCGTACACCTCCACACGCACTCCGAATACTCGCTCCTAGACGGCGCGAATCGCCTCGGGGATCTGATTCGGAAGGCCACCGAATACGAGATGCCGGGCCTCGCCCTGACGGACCACGGCTGCATGTTTGGCGCGTGGGACTTCCACAAGATGGCTCGGAAGGAGGGCATCAAACCGATCATCGGAATGGAGGCGTACGTTGCACCCGGCGACCGTCGGGATCGCTCTCGCGGTGGACAAGGCGACCGCGCCTACTACCACCTGGTCCTCCTGGCGCGCGACCTCCAGGGGTACAAGAACCTCTGCAAGCTCTCGTCAATCGGGTATACGGAGGGTTTCTACCACAAGCCACGGATCGACCGGGAAGTCCTCGCCCAGTACCACGAGGGGATCATCGTCTCCTCCGCATGCATGGCCGGTGAGGTCGCTCGCCATCTGCAAGCCGGCAATCCCGCAGGGGCCAAGGAAACCGCGGAGTGGTACGCAAACCTCTTCCAGGACCGGTATTACCTCGAGGTGCAGGCGCACGGAACCCCCGGACAGGCCGAGTTGAATCAAAAGGTCTTCGACCTGGCCGATGAGATTGGACTGCCCGTGGTCGCAACGAACGACGCCCATTTCTGCATGCCCGAGGACCACGAGGCCCACGATATCCTGCTCTGCATCGGACTCGGGAAGGACCGGGACGATCCGAACCGGATGAAGTATGACG
>JAKMDG010000427.1 GCA_022428035.1 Longimicrobiales bacterium | reverse complement strand
TTACTGATCTGGCCCGACATCGTGCGTTTGCTGATCAAAAGCGCCTGTCGGTGGCGATCACTGGCGCTTCTGGCTTGGTAGGCTCCAACCTGCGCCACTTTCTGACGACCGGTGGCCACGAGGTCGTCCGGCTTGTGCGGGACTCTCGCAAGATGAGCGAGGGGGATGTCTTCTGGAATCCAGCGACCGGAGTCCTCGACGAAAAGGCACTGCAGCGGGTGGACGCGGTGGTCCACCTCGCGGGTACATCCATTGCGTCTGGGCGGTGGACTGAAGCTCGAAAGCGCTCGATCAAGCAGAGCCGCATCCGCGGAACCAAACTGATCGCCAGGACGCTCGCGAACGTGAAGAACGGTCCACGGGTGCTTATCTCGGCTTCCGCCGTCGGGTACTATGGCGATCGTGGAACAGAGACGCTGAACGAATCAAGCTCGCCCGGCCGTGGATTTCTCGCTGAAGTGTGTCGAGGCTGGGAAGGAGCGACCAAATCTGCCGAGCGGGCAGGTGTTCGCGTGGTCAACCTGAGGATGGGGGTCGTGCTGTCTCCGAATGGGGGCGCGCTTGGCCAGATGCTGCTGCCGTTCAAGATGGGTGCGGGGGGCAGGATCGGATCCGGAAAGCAGTACATGAGCTGGATCGATCTCGACGATCTCGTCGGGCTGATTCAGCACGCACTGTACGACGACTCACTGCGAGGCCCCGTGAACGCGACTGCGCCGACGCCGGTGCCAAACGCCGCGTTCACATCCGCGCTGGGTCGTGCGCTCGGACGACCGACCGTCGTGCCCGTTCCTGGGTTCGCGGTCAAGGCGGCCTTTGGTGAGCTGGGTACGGAGGCTCTTCTTTGGGGACAGCGCGTACGTCCCGAGAAAATCCTCGATACCGACTTCGAGTTCTTCTACGAAGGCGTCGAGGACTCTCTTCGTTTTCAGCTCGGACGGGTTGAGTAGCTCAGTCGCCACCCACGCCGGCAGGTTCATCAAGGGAAGGTACGATCCTGGACTCGATCTCCGGAGCCAGGGCGACTGTTCCCCGATCGCTCCAGGACCACTGGTCTGGGAGTCCTCGGTCCGCAGCAATGCACCCGTAGGTGGTCTCGGCACTAAGAATCACCCCTGGCACGCCAGCGCCCGGGTGGGTTCCCGCTCCGACCAGATACAGGCCGTCAACATCCTCACTGCGGTTCTGGGGTCGGAACCACGCGGTCTGGAACAATTTGGGCTCGATGGCGAAGGCGTTCCCCCAGGTAGCGTTCAGATCGGTCTCGAAGTCCTGCGGCGTGAACACATGCAGAACCTCCATTTCGTCGCGTAAATCCTCGAGACCCCAATCCTCGAGGAAGTCGATGACCTTATCGGTGAACGGCTGCCTCATCTCCTCCCAGTCGATACCGGACCGCTGGTTCGCAACCGGGACGAGGACGTACATGCTCTCGCCGCCCGCTGGAGCCATACTCGGATCTGTGCGGGTGGGTGCGTGCAGGTACATCGAGAAATCGTCAGGAAGGGTCTTCGCATCGAAGATGTCAGCCAGCAGACCCTTGTAACGCTCCGTCAGAATCAAGGTGTGGTGCTCTAACTGAGGATACTGGCGACGAGTTCCGATGTAGAGCAGGAAGCAGCTCATCGCCCAGTCCTGACGATCAAGCCGCCGGTCGTTCCAGTGACTCCGGTCGGCCGACGATACCAGGTGGCCATACGTGTGGCCCGGGTCCGCGTTGCTCACCACGAAGTCGGCTGGATACTCGCGGGACTTGGTCCGGACACCGGTGGCTTTTCCCTCCGTCACGAGAATTTCCTCGACCTCCGATCCGGTCTCGATTGTGCCGCCAAGTTCGGTGAAGAGCTGTGCCATTGCCTCGACGACCGAGTACATGCCCCCTCGCGTGAACCAGACGCCTCCTTCGCGCTCGAGGAACGGGATCATGAGATAGATCGATGGCGTCCGGAAGGGGTTTCCACCGACGAAGAGGGGGTGAAACGAGAAAATGAAGCGGTGCCGGAAGTCTTTGAAGAACCGGTTTACGAACATTGTGACGGGCAGGAATGCCTTCAGCTTCAAGACCCGTGGCATGAAGCGGAGCATGGATTCGATCGTGTCGAAAGGCTTGGAACCAAGCCGGTCTCCGATCACCGAATCATAGATGGGCTTCACTGCGTTCAGGAAGCGATCCAGGTTGGCGGCGTCGTTCTTGTTGAAGCGCGCCATCTGTGCTCGCATACGCTCGACGTCGCCGACATAGTCGATGTGGGACTGGTCGTGGAAGTAGATGCGATAGTAGGGATCGAGGGGAACCAGATCGACATAGTCCGTGACGCGACGACCTCCAGCCCGGAATACGGAATCGATGAGTTCCGGCGCTGTGATGAGGCTCGGGCCCATGTCGAACGTGTATCCGGAGTCTTTCAGTTGGTACGCTCGTCCCCCCAGCTTCTCACGCTTCTCTACCAGAGTGACGTCGACTCCCGCCGCTTGCAGCCGGATGGCACACGACAATCCACCGAATCCACTTCCAATAACAACGGCTCGTTCAGTCATGATGCTTTGCGCGAATCCACGATCCCGGCGCCCGCGAGCACCATCTTTCGCGCGAGGGAGGTGTGGGCTCGTTGGTTGAGGTTATCGAATCCGTTTCGCCGGATTTCACGGTGAATCCCGCGATACGCGGACGCGGCTGCCGCGACAGGGCGGCGGAAGAAACCGGGCAGGGCCCGGATACCCGGCCAGGCGATCTCATAGTACGAATCGGCCCGCGCCAGCAACTCCCGAACAGCCGTGCGGTATTCGTGTGAGATGTCGGCATCTTCATTGATCATGGCCTCGAGGTCTTCGCAGGTCAGATCGTGTGCCTCGAGAAGCTCGATGGGCAGGTAGAGTCGACCACGCCGCCAATCCTCGCCCACGTCACGGGCGATGTTGGTCAACTGCATCGCATGCCCAAGAGCATGCGCACGCTCGATAAGGTCGGGGTCGGTGACACCGAACAACTGGCTCATCCAGCCGCCCACTGCGCCGGCGACACCGAACGTGTATCTCTCGAGGTCGGTCCAGGACTCATAGACCCTCGGTCGGAGGTCCATCGCGACGCCATCGAGCAGTGCGACTGGGTACAACCGGTCTACCCCCCGTTCGATCGCTTCGGGCATGACGGTATCGAGGAGCGGGATATCCGTTGTCGTTCCGTTCCAGGCGGCCATGCTTAGCTCGCGCCAAACATCAAGGCGCCGCGTCAGTTCCGCCTCTGTTGGGTCTCCATCGGGATCGTCGACCAGGTCGTCTGTGAAGCGGCAATACGCGTACAGGCCGGCGACGAGTCCTGCCTCACGCGGCGGGAAGAGACGGGCGGCAAGGTGGAAGGTCCGTGCGTGCTCGCCGAAGTAGGCCCGCCATTGCTCACGGCCTCCCAGATCGGTTGCGAGGTGGCGGATGATGCTCTCCTCCTGCGTCCGCTGCTCCTGCTCCGCCACGGTCGGTGCCCTGACCTCGGTGTCCTCTGATCGCTCGGAACGTGTATTCGTCAACCCGATCGATATTGTGGGCACGCTCTGATAGACGCGCTCCTGCAGGTCCACCGCTCGTGTCGCAGCGCTCATGCATCGATCGAGCAAGTGGTCCAGCGTTTCCTCACTGACCCCGACGCGCCGCGCCTGCTGCTGCATCTTGCGTTGTCGGTCGCTCAGAACCTCGAGTGCCCGCCGAGCCGCAGAGGGTTGGGCCGGCCCCGGTGCGAAGATGGCCTTGGCGATCGTGTCATCGTCGAGGTCAAAGGTCTCCACACCGGCGAGATCGAGAACCCAACTCCACTTCAGCTGGTGGTAGTCCTGCAGCGGAGGCTTCCCGGTTTGTGCCGCATTACAGTAGTCGAGCAGATCGTCGA
>JAKMDG010000422.1 GCA_022428035.1 Longimicrobiales bacterium | reverse complement strand
CACCCCCGCTCCCCAGGTAGACGGCGTTCGGTTCACCGATGTTCGCGGCCACGATATCGAGGATGCCTTCCTGGTTCAGGTCGGCAAGGACGACAGACCGGGTCTCGTCGGAACCGGTGCCGAACTCGCGCACTTCGCCAAAGTTGAGCGCACCGTCGTTCAGGAGAATCTGGTTGGCCTGCCCGTCCCGATTCGCCAGAACCAGATCTGAGTCGCCGTCTGCGTCAATGTCACCGATCGCGACCGCAATCGTGGATCCATCGGGGTCGCCGAAGGAACGTTTGGGCCCAAACCGCCCTTCCCCGTCGTTCAGGTAGAACCCGTTCGGGGTGCCACGATTGGTCACCAGCACATCGAGATCGCCGTCACCATCAAGGTCATACAGCTGGGCGGAACGCGTCGGCTCGATCTCCGAGCCCACCGACCACACTCGTTCGAAGTGGCCCGCTCCGTCGTTGAGGTAGACCCAGTTCTCAGCTCGGTCATTGCCCACCACGACATCGACATCACCGTCACCGTCGAGATCCCCGGCCGGCACCGCATACGTCGTGGCTTTCTCTGGACCGAGAGGATAACCGACGGTGAACTGGCCCGTGCCGTTGTTCAGGTAGACCTCGTTTACCTGCGCCCAGTGCCGTCCGTTTGCCAGCACCGCATCGAGATCGCCGTCCGAGTCTACATCGGTGAACACGATCGAGGCGGTCAGATCCGCAGGGGTGCCGAAGACCAGCCGGTTCGTGGACTGGAACAGCACCTGGCCAGACACCGGCCATGGGAGCAGCACGGCGACGAGCAGAAGAAAGCAGTGCCGTCTCATCGAACAATGAACGGTTCGAGGTGGATCGGGGTGATCACCGTCGTACCGGGCGACAGGGTCCCGACCGTCTCGATGAACGGGATGAGATTTCGTTCGATGTTCGGCTGCTGGGAGAACCCGTAAGGCAGGCGGAAGTTGTCCCAGTGGGTCGGAATCACGAACGGCGGGAATCCGGTGGACTCGAGAAGGCGTCGGTCAAAGTCGTAGAGGCCGAGCCGTGAGCCGTTGATACCGGCAAGCAGGATGTCAGGCTCCAGTCCCTCGAACTCACGCTCGATGAAGTTCATCGACCCCATGGTCAGCACCTCGTGGCGATCGAAGCGAGCGAGGAAACTGAGCGAGCCACCCTCGATGAACTGCTCGATGCGCAGCGGCGCCTCCAGCTGCGTAGTGCGATCATACCGACGGGAGTCGTGGTAGTGCTTTTCACCGAGCGCGGAATGGATACCCGGGACGACCCGGACACTGAAGCCCTCGAACTGATAGTCCTCTCCACCACCCACCGCATAGAGCTGTTCATCCGGGATCCCATACGCGCGCAGGATCATCATCGTCGTCTCGGTGCCGATGACCTTGGCGCCTGTCTTACGTGCGATGTACGGCACGTCACCGAGATGATCGAAATGCCCATGGTGCACGAGGATGAAGTCCGCTTCGTCGATGACCGAGTCGATGAGCGTGGTATCCGACCACGCGGCGTCCGTACGCGCAAAATCAGGACGATCGTCGTCCGGGTGCCCACCCCCACCGTACTTGAGCCTGGAGGGCCACGGGTCGATCAGCACCACGACGTTGCCGTCGGAGATCCTCCACCCCGCAGCACCGAGATAGGTGAAGTGGAGCGGCTCATCGACCCGGACGGACGAGGACCCAGCAGCCTCTTGGGCGTGCCCTGACGCAACGAGAGCGCCTGAGACAAACACGGCGGCGAGGATGCTGTACAGGAGATGGCGAACCATGGGCGTCTTTCAGATTCCAAGGGGGGTACGGAGGAGGGCGAAGCTATCCGACCCGCTGAGGAATGTCATCCGGCAATCCGCTAGATTCGTCCTCATTGCCTCGATGCCCCAGCCCCGAAGACCCCGTGAATCATCCTGAGCTCCTCCGTCCCGAAACCCTCGCCAGGTTCAACGCCGAGAAGATGGGCAAGAGCACGATCTTCATGTCCGACAGCATGCTGGTCGGCCTGAACGCCTTCGAGGCCGGGCAGGAACACGCGCTTCACGGTCACGCTGACCAGGACAAGGTGTATCA
>JAKMDG010000407.1 GCA_022428035.1 Longimicrobiales bacterium | reverse complement strand
GCACAGAAGGAAGAGAATGTGGTCGATCCCGTCCAGAATGTGTTGAAACCCGAAGACGACGAAGCGCCAGGCCGCCTGATGCCACCGGGGATCGAGGCGAACGACACCGGGATCGCCAGAGTACTGGAACGCTCGCTCTACACCCCCAGCCGGGAGGAAACGCAGCACCGTGACAGTGCGGAGCCCGAGGTGGTTGAGGCCCGACGCGATCGAAAAGTCCGACGACTCCGACGTGATCGGCCATTCCAGGAGCACATCCACCATCGCCTGCTGAGGCGGCAGTTCGATGCCGTCGGCAAGAGGGTCAGACAGGACGTTGGCGTACGCACGATCCCAGTCCAGGAACGCACGGTCGCCCGGAATCGCAACTCGGACGGCCGCAAGATCAGCTCGCTCGAGTGGGATCCCGTTCTCGAGCATGGATACGTAGTCGCCCACCCAGACGTCGGCCGCCTCGAGAACCATGTTCTCCGACTCCGAGATCTCCAGATACCCTGGCTCTCGGGTCGCGAAGTTGTAGTCGCGTAGTGAGGCCAGGGGCACCCGAACGAGCATCCGAAGGGTTTCACCATCGGGCTTCACAAACGCCTGCACGGTGACGTCAGCTGGAATCTCGTGAGCCTTCCCGGACCACGTCGGAAGGACCAGAACGAGTGCCACGGCGATCGCCGCGATCCAGCGTGTGCGCTGTTGATCAATCATCGCGCGAAGCTATCGGGCCCCGTTGTGTAGACAAGCGCGTCCGGGCCGCTCCCGGACAGTTCCTGCAAACCCGGAACATCGTAGCGTGGAATTGATTGCACCAAACGCGCATCGCACGTAGCCTATTCACCGGTCGCAAAAGTGATTCGACCACCGGGCGAGCCCGATGGACGCGGCTCGTTTCTCTCCACGAGGAAGGCAAGATGCAGAAGCGCGTTCTCCTCGGCGGCGCCGCCGTCGTAACTCTCATCGTCGCAATGGCGTGCTCGTCCGAGGGCATGAGTGAACAGGCGATGAACATGGACTACGCGGCCGAGGGCATGGCCCCGATGTTCCAGGTCGATCCGTTCTGGCCCAAGCCGCTGCCGAACCACTGGTTGATGGGCGCCACCATCGGCGTCGACGTCGACTCTCATGACAACATCTGGCTCGTGCACCGGAACACTCCGGATCAGTTCGCAGCCCGGACCGAGGTCGGACTCGCCCAAGACCCGCCGCTGAGTGAGTGCTGCCAGCCGGGGCCTCCCGTGTTGGCGTTCGACCAGGACGGCAACCTGGTTCAGTCGTGGGGTGGCCCCGGAACGGAGACCGGCGACTACATCTGGCCCGGCTCGAACCACGGCCTCACCGTCGACGCGATGGATAATGTCTGGATCGGCGGAAACGGCCGCACCGAGGCTGGGACAGATCGCCACATTCTGAAGTTTACCGCGGACGGGCAGTTTCTGGCTCAGTTTGGCTCACCTGGCCAGGAGCTCGACAACGCGTCGACCGAGCACTTCGGCATGGTCGCCAAGGTCTTCGTGTCAGACGCGGACAACGAGGTCTACGTAGCCGACGGCTACGCGCACCAGCGCGTCGTGGTCATCGACCAGTCGACGGGAGAGTTCAAGCGGATGTGGTCGGCGTACGGCAATGAGCCGACCAACGAGCGTCCGACGCGATATGAGCCCGGCGAGACGCCTCCGCAGCAGTTCCGCACCCCGGTGCACTGCGCCGAGATGGCGAACGACGGAATGGTCTACGTCTGTGATCGGCCGTCGAACCGGATCTCGATCTTCCAGAAGGACGGGACATTCGTCAGCGAGCACATCATCTCGCCCGCCACGCTTTCTCAGGGATCGACCTGGGATCTCGACTTCTCGCCGGACGAGGCTCAGACGTGGATGTACCTGGCCGACGGTCAAAACATGAAGGTCTACGTCATCCGCCGTGAGACGATGGAAGTCGTCTACACGTTCGGGGATGGTGGCCGGCAGCCTGGGCTCTTCTTCGCGGTGCACTCGATCGCCGTCGACTCCCACGGCAACATCTACACGACCGAGACCTACGAAGGGACGCGCATCCAGAAGTTCACCTTTATGGGCATGGGTCCGGCACCGAGCGGTGATACGGGTCCGGCATGGCCAGCGGACCGGCGTCGCGGGAGCTAATCGCTCTACGCCACCTGGCTGCAAAGAGCGGCCCCGCCCCTTGAGGGCGGGGCCGCGTTCTTTATGTCACTGAACTCGGCCGTCAACCCCAGCCGAGCTGCCGCATGGCCCAGACGTCGTTCCAGATCTTCGTCATGTGACGGATCCGTTCTCCGTCGAATTCCATGACGTACACGTAGTCCGTATCCACAGCCTTACCCGAGGCCGGCAACGGTCCGCCCTCGCCCGAGTGGGTGCCCTTGAATACCGCGTACCCGATGACGTTGCCCCGTTCTTCGTCGAGGGCCAAGGACTTGAGGTCGTACGACGCGTCGGGGATAGGACCCGCGATCAGCCCCTTCATCGCTTCGGTGTACCCCTCGAGTGTTTCGATCTCCGCGAAGGTGTCGGCCTGCGCGGCAAAGGTCGCATCCGGGTGACAGTACTGCTGGCAGGCGTCCCAGCCCTTTCCGGTCTCGCATGCGTCGAAGAATTGGGCTGCGGTGTCCTTGATGGAACTCATCACCATCTCCTGTTGGGTGTGATGTCGCATCGCGTCAGCGGCGCTGCATGAGGATGTCTACATCCCTCGAGCGGAGCCCACAACCAATTACAGAGTTCCTTCACTCCGCGTAGCCTGGTCAGCCTTGGAACCGTCGATTGAAGAAATGGCGTCGTGTAACAACGAACCGTTCTCACAGGCGCACGACGCCTCGACTGCATCACCCTGTCAGCGTGCACCGAGGCCTACTGGAGCAATGATCAGACAGGACGAGCTCCTGCGGTGAGACGACAAAAGATGAAGTTCAGCCGGCAGCCCACAGTCCGCTTGCTCGGCCGCGATGCATTTGACGTACCTTCCCGCGCCGCTCACACTTCCATCCCTCCAATCCCTAGCTGAGAAACCGTCTTGAGCCTCTGGTCAGAAATGCGGCAACGCCGCATCACGCAGATCGTGGTGACCTACCTGGCCGGAGGGTGGATCGTGACCTCGGTCGTCGACCAGGTCGTGGACCGGGAAGTGCTTCCCCTCGTCGTCTACCAGGTGACCCTCACCCTCTTCCTGTTCGGAATCCTGGGCGCGCTGATTATCGGTTGGTATCACGGTGAAAAAGGAGCACAGGAAGCTCAGCCCTTGGAGATCGTGATGCTCAGCGTTATCGGGCTCGCCGCGCTGGGCTCCTCCGGGACGATCGTCCGCAGTTCGATGACGGACTCCATCACGCTGGGTGGTGCCGACCCGGCCCGGGTTGCGGTCCTCTACTTCGAGGACTTGAGCGACGGCGAGTTGGCCCCCGTCGCAGACGGCATTACCGAGGCGCTCATCAACCAGCTGGACGATGTACGGTCCCTGGATGTCGTCTCTCGGAATGGTGTCCAGCCGTATAGGGATTCTGGATTACGAGCGGACAGCGTGGCACGGATTCTGGACGCCGGAACCATCATCGAGGGGAGCGTAGAACAGCGAGGTGGAGAGCTTCGCATCACGACCCGACTGGTCGACGGGCTCAGTGGAGCCGATATCGAGCGTTCCGTCGTCGATCTTTTCGCTGGCGACTTTCTCGTGGCCCGCGACTCGGTGGCGGAGACCGTATCCCGGCTCCTCCGTGAACGTCTCGGCGAGGAGGTCCAACTGCGAGAACTCCAGGCTGAAACCGGTAGCGCAGAGGCTTGGACGCTAGCCCAAAGGGCCGAACGACTCCGGACGGAGGCGGAGGACAACTTCGAGGGTGGTGGCGACATGAGTGCGTCCGTACAGGCATATGAGGAGGCCGATGGAATCCTCGCACAGGTGGAGTCACTGGACCCCGAGTGGGTCAAGCCGATGGCCGCGCGCGCTCACGCTGCTTACCGGAGGGCGTGGTTCGCCGCAGGCGTGGGAGACTTCGATACCGCATTGCGAGAAACAGAAGTCGGCCTCGAGCACGCGGAACGAGCGTTAGCGTTGAACCCGGAAGACGCCGATGCGCTCGAGCAGCGCGGCACACTGAATCTCTTCACCGCCGTAGCGCTCGGATCCAGCCCGGAGCAGGTGCAGCAGCTCCTTTCCGAAGCGAGAACAGACCTCGAGGCCGCGGTAGCAAACGAGCCGGACCTGGCATCGGCGCATGCTATGCTCAGCTTCATGTTCGGTGGCCTGTCCGACAACGTGAACGCGGTCCTCAGCGCTCGGCGTGCTCTGGAGGAGGATGCATACCTCAGGGGAGCCGATCGCATCTACGACCGACTGTTCTACGCGCAGTACGAGCTCGAGCAGTTCCGTGACGCGGCCCAGTGGTGCGATGAGGGCGGCCTTCGATTCCCAGATAACTACCGCTTCGCAGAGTGTCAGCTATGGATCATGGCCGCACCTCATGGGGAACCTGACGTCGACGCTGCCTGGAACTGGCTGGCTCGACTGGACTCGCTCTCACCTGAGCCTCTGCGACCCTTCAAGCGCGGCGTCGGAGAGGTCATGGTCGCGGGAGTCCTGCGGAGGGCTTCGCTACCGGACAGTGCCGAGAACGTTCTCGCCGGAGTCGATAAAAGCGAGCGGGTGGACCCGCAGCGGCAACTCTTCGTGTACGAAGCCGCCATCAGGGCCACAACAGGTGACCCCGACGGAGCGGTCGAATCGCTACGGCGCTGGGCTGCCGCAACGCCTGGAAGTACACTGGGCCCCGGGTCCGAGTTGAATTGGTGGTGGCGGGAACTTCGGACTCGGGAAGACTTTCAGCCGTTCGTGGGTCGATAACCGTTTCGTGAGGATCCATCGGCAACAGTTGCGGGTTTTCGACGATAGCCTGTAGCTTGAAATAGGTTCCCCCCAGTCTCAATGACGCCATTGGGGTTCCGGTTCAGCGCGCTGAGAAACATACGGCGCTCGGCAGGAACCGTGCAGCCCGGCGCGTCACTCGTAGGTGCTCGCCCCATGCGTAAGATTCTTCTCCTGGCCTCAGTGTCTCCATTGTTTGCGGCTTGTTCTGATCAACCAAGTCCCACGAATCCGCTGCTGGACGCGCCGGTCGTCCAGATGAGCCAGGTCGATCCCGTCTCAGGCGTGGAGAGCCTCTGCGACGGATTCTCCCCATGTGACGCATTCGCCTACGATCGCGACGGCACCGGACCGAGCCAGGTCACGGGGGTGCCGGGTCTCTGCTTCCTCTCCCCCACCGTCGAAAACCACCTCTCCGACCCCGCGTGCAGCGGCAACTTCATTCCGGGGCTGAGCGACATCTTCGAGGTCGTGGCCTGCCGGGTCTCGTACGATGGCATTGCTGGGGCGGACAGAGGAACCACTGCGCCGGTGTTCGTCCTTGATGACGGTTCGCCAATCTGTAAGTCTTTCGGCTCCCTGCAGCAGGACGGGTCGGGCAGTGAGTTCTACAGAACCAATGTTCAGTTCAAACGGAATGAGACAGACAACGAGGACATCTGGCGTATCTTCGTAGAACGAGAGGGAAGGCACTGGGCCCACCGCGACGTCATCATCGATCCCAACCTGACTGCACCCGCGGACGGATACGTCCACGCCATCGGCTACGGGAACGAGCCTCTGAAACTGAGGATCTCCGAGGCGCTCGAGTCGTGCGTCAAGTTCGATACCAACGCAGCGACCTGCCTCATCTTCGGCGAAACCGAAGTTTCGTTCAACACGGACGAGGTGAGCACCACCATCGAGTTTCCGGCCGGGAACCCATCATTCGTGGCGGACTTCGAGGTAAGTGAGTGCCTGGCGCTCGGCTTCTTCCCCGGCGGATTGGGACAGGCTTTGGTGGACGTACCACTAGGCGGCTGCAAGATCTCGATTTCGACCGACAATCGTGAAATCAGCGAGGGCGGCCTGACCGTCCCGGCGAGCTTGTTTCTGGACCTGACGGATGAAACATGGGCGGGTGCTAACCCCGACGGATCCGGTGGACTGTATTCGGAGGCGAAGGTCAACTTCATTCAGACCGATGAGCTGGGAACCGCCGTGCTTCCGCGCTCCGACGATATTTACGGTGACCTCGGTCCAGTCACGGACGATTCGCCCGGAGGAATCTTCATCTCGTGGCTGAAGCACGGCCTGAAGCGGGTCGGGGCGTTCCTGGGCCCTGAACCGGTCCGCGCCTATCCTGGCGCGTCATGGGACTTCACCCGCATGAGTGACTTCCAGATCGCTCTCATGCCGGGGATGAGACCCGGGAGCGACATGACCGGCACCGACTGCTCGGCAGGTGAGCAGAACTGCCTCGACCTGGGCGTCTTCAATGAGGGCGACACGAAGACGGTCACCGTGACCGTCGAGGCGCCGTCCCGAATCGACGGACTGCCGTTCCCTGTGCCGGGAGCCCGCCTGCACTTCTTCCCCTCGAATGGGACGCTCTCATGCGGCGGCGGCGCCTGCCCGACGTCCGACGTCCTGACCACGCCCGCAGGCAACTTGCTGACGAGCGACTGGGGTCACGTAGTGGTAACCACCGACGTCAACGGAGAGGCCAGCGTCGACTGGACCTTCGCCGGCGGTGAGAACGTTCTCGAGGTAGCCGGCTGCGGAATCGCCCGCCCGGGCACGAACGAGCCGCAGCCCTCGGACAAGAATGATGATGGGGTTTACGGAGCGCTCGGTGGAAACTCGATCACGATCAATGTCGAGGGCGAAGACATCACTCAGCGTGTTAACTGCCAGACCCGTCGCGCAGACGGTGGCATAACCACCGAGTACGGCACCGCTCCCAACGACTACTTCGACAATGGTCCTCGTGACGGCTTCAGCCCCTTCGAACCGGTCGATTCCCGGGCATCGGGTGCGCGTGGGAGTGAGGTCGCGATCTACGACCTGCCGCTCACGTTCAAGGCTGAGACCTGCCCGGCGATCCGCGCTGACGGCCAAAAAGGCGTGAATGAGTGGATCGAAGGCTGCGCTACACCGTTCACCTTCACCGCCCCTCTCAAGGGCAAGAAGGTGGAAGACAACGCCACGTTGTGGACCTACAGCGACGGTGAGTTCCTGTATCTCGGAATCGAGGTCGACACAAACGAACTCGGACGCCGGATCTTCATCCAGTTGCTTGACGGCGCCGACCAACCTGATCAGGGAGAGGACGTCGGAGACGATGTGCTCGTCCTGGACTTCGACGACGAAACGGTCCCGAATGACTGGTACCTGACCAGCGCCTGCGTCAACAACAACGCGAGCAATCTCTGCGGCGAGCCCGATACTTCCGGTGGCGACGACATCCTGGACATCGACGCGCATCCCACGGGTGCGGATGGCATGGCGTTCTACGAGGTAAAGCGTGCGATTCGCGACATTGCAGGAGTCCCGGATGAAGATCTTGTTGCCACGTCTGGACAGTGGATCGGGCTCCGGCTGACCGTGACACAGGGTCAGGGCGGCGGTAAGGGTGGCTTCACCTTCCCCGATCCGCAGCGCAGCGCTGACCTCTTCTACCGGTTCCAGATTCGATAGCAGGACAGCGAGTTCGAAGTGAAAGGCGGGCAGCGGCCAAGGGCTGCTGCCCGCCTTTTCTCATTCCTGGGTGAAGGGGCGGCGCGGCACGTCCAACCCGAGTAGGTTCACCGTCGATCTGACACATCGGTGAGCGTGGAGGAGCCATGACTTCGATTCATCAGCCGTCTCGTCGCGACTTTCTCCGTCAGGCCGCAGCGGCAGGCGGCGGCGCAGTGACCGTGCCACGTCTGCTCGCAGGAGGCACGCTGTCCGCGGCGGGCCTGGCCGCGGGCTGTGAATCAGCGACCAGCCGGCCAGGGCAATCCTCTTCGCCCGACCTAGCCACCCTCACCACCCCCACTGACCCCACCGACGACGCCTGGGCAGCCGTCCGCGCCCACTTCATCCTCGAGCCCGGCACCGCGTACATGAACAACGCGAGCCTGGGGATGCCGCCGGGCATCGTGGCGGAGGCCGTCGCGGATGGGTACCGCGCGATCTCGACCGAGCCACTCCACGGCAAGCACGACCTGCAGGACCGGATCACCCAGACCGTAATGCCCGCGCTCGCGCAGAGGTTCGGCGCCGAGATCTCGGAGATCTCTCTCACGCGCAACGCGACGGAGGCTCTTCACCTCCAGACCCTCAGCCTGGACCTGAGCCCCGGCGACGAAGTGTTGATCACCACCCAGGAGCATCCGGCCGGACACCGCCCCTGGATGGTGCGTGCGGCACGCCACGGGGTCACCGTCCGCGAGGTCTTCATTCCTAGTCCGTTGGTTTCGGTCGAGGACGTGATCTCCCGTTTCGAGGCGGAGATCACGACTCGGACCCGGGCGATCGCCTTCTGCCACGTCACGCGCGGCGGACACAGGTACCCTGTACGTGAGCTCTGCACCTTCGCCCGGGAGCGCGGGCTGATCAGCCTGGTCGACGGCGCGCAGGCGGTCGGTCAGTTCCCGGTCGACCTACACGAACTGGGGTGCGACGCCTACTCGGCGAGCATGCACAAATGGATGTTCGGACCGGTCGGAACGGGCTTCCTGTACGTCCGGGCCGACGCCCGGGACCGCTTCGCACCCGCGTTCGAGCCCGGCTCGGCGTCCACGGGGACCGAATACGCGCCACCCGGCACCGCCGACTTTCCTGTCCGTGCGGCGCTGGCGACGTCCCTCGCCTTTGTCGACCGCCTCGGCCTGGCGAACGTGGACGCTCGCTGCCGATACCTGTCGAACTACCTGAAGGACCGTCTGTCCGAGCTGGATGGCTGCACACTGCTCAGCGGTCCTGAAGACCTCTCTGCTCCGGGCTCCACGATCTTCCAGCTCGACGGACTCGACGCGATGGCGTCGGTACCGCTCCTGGAAGAGCTCGCTCAGACCCATATCGATGAACACCAGCGCGACGGTCACGACGCGATCCGGATCTCGACGCACGTCTACAACACGAGAGCCGAAATCGATCGTCTCGTGGACGGCCTGGAGGCCGCCCGGAGCCTCTAACGCAAATCGCCGCCGGCGATCCTGCGCTGGATGTCTGCAACACGGCGTTCAGCGTCCTGTACGGCGTTGAACACCTCCGGGGGCACCGGAGACATGGCACGGGCACCCTCGACAAATTCGTTGAGCTCCCGGGTCGCCTGAGCACCGTAGCGCACCCGTTCACGGGTCGTCTG
>JAKMDG010000392.1 GCA_022428035.1 Longimicrobiales bacterium | reverse complement strand
GGCTTGACGTCGGACCCGGTGACCAAGAGTGAGGGGGCTGACCCACGCCGGCTCCCTGCCCTGCTCGATCGGCTTCCGCTCGGGCGTTCGCTCGAGACGTACGGCCGGCCGGATCTCCATGGAGATTTGGCAGCAGGTATCACCGTGGGCGTCATGCTCATCCCTCAGGGGATGGCATACGCACTGATTGCCGGACTTCCTCCGGTCTACGGACTCTACGCGGCGCTGGTACCCCTGATCGTATACGGACTGATGGGCACCTCCCGGCAGCTCGCGGTCGGGCCAGTCGCGATGGTGGCGCTCCTCGTCGCAAACGGCGTCGGGGGGCTCGCCGGCGGCAACGCCGAGCACTACCTCGCCCTGGCGGTCGCGCTGGCATTCCTTACTGGCGTAATCCAGCTAATCATGGGCCTGCTGCGCGCCGGGTTTCTCGTGAATCTTCTTTCGCATCCCGTGCTCGCCGGCTTCACCTCTGCGGCCGCGATCATCATCGGCATGAGCCAGCTCGGGGGACTGACCGGGCTGTCTATTCCGAAAGGGAAGGTGCATGAGATGCTTGGTACTGCGATCAACCAGATCGGAGCGATAGACGGTACCACAGTCTTCATCGGGCTTGGCGCCGTCCTTGCCGGCCTGGCCATGAAACGATGGACGCCCAAACTGCCCGCGCCGATGATCGTCGTGACGATTGGCACATTCGTGTCCTGGGGTCTGGAACTCGGTCAGCGAGGCGTCTCTATCGTGGGCGACGTGCCCTCGGGGCTTCCGCTTCCGGCTCTCCCAGGGCTGAACCTCCCCGGCGTCCCGGCGATCGGTGGTGTTCCTCTCGATCTCGGCGACCTGACCGCACTGCTCCCGATCGCCGTGGCCATCGCGCTCGTCGGATTCATGGAATCGATCGCGGTCGCGAAGGTCTACGCGTCCCGGAACCGTTACGACCTGGATGCCGACCAGGAGCTGAAAGCGCTCGGTCTGGCCAATATTGCCGGATCGTTCTTCCAATCTTTCCCCGTCACGGGCGGATTCTCACGGACGGCGGTAAACGCGCAGGCGGGAGCACGTTCTCAGCTATCGTCCCTGATCAGTGTCGCGGTCATTGCGGTTACACTGCTCTTTCTGACACCGCTCTTCTACCATCTCCCGAAGGCAATCCTGGCCGCGATCATCGTCGTAGCCGTGGCGGGCCTTGTGGACGTTCGCGCGGCACGCTGGCTGTGGGACGTGGACCGCCGAGATTTCGCGCTCATGTTCGCGACGTTTCTTGCGACCCTCGGCCTGGGTATCGAGGAGGGGATCCTTACCGGTGTCGCCCTGTCCATCGTGGTCGTCCTGCATCAGATCGCGACACCTCACATCGTGGTCCTCGGTCGGATCCCCGGTTCGAACCAGTACCGGAACGTCGACCGCAATCCACAGGTCGTGACCGAGTCGGACATTGCCGTACTCCGGATGGATGCCTCCCTCTTCTACGGCAATGCGGAGGCGTTCCGTGATGCAGCGCGGTCCGCGGTACACGGCATGAACGCACCGTTTACGCTGATTCTCGACGCCTATCCCATGAATCGTACGGATTCGACAGGCACCCATGTGCTGCACGAACTCGTCGACGAGATTCGCGCTCGCGGGGGCGACGTGCATATCGCGGGAGCCAAAGGGCCCCTGCTCGACCAGCTGGCCGTGAGCGGTGTCGCCGGGCAGGTCGGCGAAGGGCACTTCCATTCGGAAGTCTGGCGGGCCGTGGACGCAGTGCGCGATCCCGTCGCCGCCTGATCAGAGGCTGACGTCGCCTCCGGGGTCACGCTTCTTCAGCGCTTTCAGCATTCGCTCGGCCTCCACACGCAGCCTCTCCTCGGCCTTGATATCTCGTTCAGCCTGATCCCAGAGGGGATCTCCAACGCTTCCGAGTGGAACGACGAGTACGGCGCCCTCGATAGCCAGGTCGCCAAGAAGATCTGAGGCCATCTCGATCAGCGCCGGTTCGTCATCGTCGCTCGCCTCGACGAGCACGGCCACGCCATCCGTGATCGTATCGACGACCCAGACCTCGGGCTCACTCTTCTTCATAGACGTACCTCACGATTGTATTGCCGCCCCCGTCGAAGAGCGTGGCTTCGTCACCGTTGTTATTCCACACGGAACGACTGTTGTTCATGAAGAAGGAGACACCATCAGTCGAACCGTACCCTGAGTACACTACGGCCCGCCTTCCGGCCGCGATGCTTGCCCCGGGTGGGAAACGAAAGCAGCGACTCGAAAGATCGCAAAGCCGCCAGAGACCGATACCCAGTCGAGTCCGGCTCCGATTCTCGATCACGACATACTCATCATTCAAGTTGTCACGGTCGTCACCTTCGTGCGGATGGACCGTGATCGAGAGAATCCCCTGGAGCCCCATGGGCCGCGTGCCCGCCTCGTCATCAGGGGAGGAAGTACGCAGCGATTCCTCCGGAGATGAGGAGACCGGTCCGGGGAGAGCGTCCTGAGGGAACGGCGCCTCGCCGAACACCACGTCGAATCGGCCGTCGGGGAACCCCATTACCGTGACCGTCCCGTCGCGGTCTGTGCGGTACACCCGATCCGCGAAGGAGGTGTATGCCGCGAGCGCTTCCGGGCGGGGATGTGCGTACGGGTTGTCATTCCCCACGGAGATGACCACGACCTCGGGCTGCGCGACCTCCAGGAATCCGTATGTGAACCCGCTCGCAGCTCCGTGGTGCGGTGCCTTCAGGAGCGTCACATCCTCGATTGCATTCTGCCGAAGCCAGTAGTCGAGCTCGTCCCGTTCCGAGTCTCCGGTGAGAAGCGCCGAGAAGTCTCCGAAGCGGAGAAGCACGCCGACGGAACGGTCGTTCTGTTCAACCGTCGTCGGCGGTATCGGAAGAATTTCGAGTGAGACATCGCCGAGCAGAAGGGTCCTGGGGACCGCCTGCAGATATCGCACATCCAGACGCTCGAGGTGCGCCATGAGTTCGAGGTAGGTCTTCGTTGAATGAGGTGTCCCGTTGTCCAGATATGTGTCCACTGGCCGCGCTGTGAGTACGTCATCGAGGCCCCCGATGTGGTCCGCGTGCGCATGCGTTGCGACAACGAGCGCCAGTTCCTCTACGCCGAGACGCGCCAGCTGGCGCAGCGGGGAGCCAAGGCCCGCGTCGATCATGGCGAAGCGCCCGTCCGGGGCCCGGATCACGATCGCATCCCCCTGACCGACGTCGAGGAAGGTGATCGCGACCGGTACTGCCTGGCCCGTCAGCGGGGTGACCACGATCGCCAGTGCGAGGCACCACACAGCGGCGAGCGAGCGCAGTCGGAATCGGCAATGGATCATGGGGAACGATACTTCACGCATTGAGTGGAGAAGACCGCTGGCTCAACTTGCTGTCATGTCATCACGACCTCGTCCCCAGCTGCCTCACGACCCCTGGGCCGCCCACTACGAGTCGGTCATGGAACTCACGTTCGGTGACCTGTACGAAGGCATGACGAGGTGTACACTGGCCGAGGTGAATCGCCTTGCTCCCACTGCAGGGACGATCCTAGACCTGGGCGCTGGAAGCGGGCGCATGGTGATACCGCTGGCCAGTTCGGGTCACAGAGTCGTGGCCGTCGAGCACTCCGGCCCGATGCTGGAGGCGCTTCGAATGCGTCTGTCCAGCTTGAGCCCCGGGCATGCCGAACGCGTCGACGTCCGGCAGGCTTCGATGTCGGAGCTCGAACCCGTGGGCATCGTCGATGTCGTGCTCTGCGTATTTACGGTCATATCCTACTGCCT
>JAKMDG010000387.1 GCA_022428035.1 Longimicrobiales bacterium | reverse complement strand
CTCACCCTCTGTCTCCCCATGGTCGAGCGGTCCGCCGCCATCCACTCAAGGGAGCACCCCCGCCCCCTTCGATCCGAGGGGCGCGACGCTTCCGGTGTTCGTCTTCGAGTAGCGCAGCAGCGACCGTCGCAGCGATCAGCTCGTGCTCCGCGTCGTCCGGTTCGAGGAGTTCCGGATGGTCATCGAGGTAGCGGATCGAGAGGTCGCCAGCCTGAAACTCTTCCTCGTCCATGACTCGACGATGAAAGGGCGCGCACGTTTCCACGCCCGCGATCACGAGCTCGTCGAGCGCCCGACGCATGCGCCGGATTGCGGCTTCCCTTGTCGCACCATGAACCACAAGCTTCGCGAGCAGTGGATCGTAGTGCAGGCTGACCTCTCCGCCCTCTACGATTCCACCGTCCCAGCGTACCCCTGGCCCGGTCGGGACCTCGAGGTGAGTGATGACCCCCGTGGACGGGAGGAATCCGCCCAGGTGGTCCTCCGACGTGATACGGCACTCGATCGAGTGTCCGCTCAGCTCGATATCGTCCTGAGCGAAGGGCAGTATTTCGCCCGATGCGACTCTGAACTGCCACTCGACGAGATCGACCCCGGTCACGAATTCGGTGACGGGGTGCTCGACCTGAATGCGGGTGTTCATCTCGAGGAAGAAGAACTCACCTTCCTCATAGAGGAATTCGATCGTTCCCGCACCGCGGTAGGCGACTGCTTCAGCCGCCCGGACCGCGGTCTCTCCCATCGCTGCGCGCTCCTCAGCCGTCAGGACCGGCGACGGAGCCTCCTCCACCAGCTTCTGGTGCCGCCGCTGGATCGAACACTCACGCTCGGCGAGGTGGACCACGTTGCCGTGCGCGTCACCGAGCACCTGGATCTCGATGTGTCGAGGCCGAGCCAGATAACGCTCGAGGTACACGGCGCCATCCCCGAAGGCGGCCAATGCCTCCCGAGACGCAGCCTCGAACGCCCGCCGAAGGTCCTCGGGGCGCTCCACCACCCGCATGCCTTTGCCGCCGCCGCCCGCCGACGCTTTCAACAGGACGGGGAAGCCGATCTCGATTGCGGCCGACTCCGCCTCGTCAGCGTCTGCCACGGCTTCCGTCAGGCCCGGTACGATGGGAACGCCTGCCTTCGCCATGCGACGGCGCGCCTCCGTCTTGTCGCCCATTGCCGCGATGGTGTCCGCCGTGGGGCCAATGAACACCAGTCCGGCGGTCTCGACCGCGGCGGCGAAGTCCGCGCGCTCCGCGAGAAAACCGTACCCCGGATGGATCGCCTCCGCATTGACCCTCTGAGCGAGTTCAATGAGCGCGTCGCCCCGCAGATAGCTCTGGGACGACGAGGCAGGACCGATGCAGTACGCCTCATCCGCCTCGAGTACGTGGGGCGCGAGCCGATCCGGCTCGGAGTACACAGCAATCGTGCGAATACCGCATTCGCGCGCAGCGCGGGCGATGCGAACGGCAATCTCGCCACGGTTCGCGATCAGGACCGATGAGATCAAAGGTATCGGGGCTTCAGGGGGGTAAACGCAGCCCTGAAGTCTAGGCGCTCGGAGGGTCGGCAGGGAGTGCCGGGCGTGATCTGGGCGGTTGAGCCCTCCGTTGACCGTCTACGAAGACCATCCAGGGCGCCCACCGAGGTGGACGCCCCGGTTGACGTCACCCGTCCATGCGACCCGTCACGGTGATCTCGTCCCCATTCCGGAGCAGGTGAAAACGGATCTCTTCGTCGGAGCCGTAACTCGATACGATCCGACGCAGACGATCCGGTCCCTCCACCGCACGATCCCCTACCCGCAGGATGACGTCACCGGCCTCGAGGCCAAGATCGGACGCCTCATGCACGTCGATGATCAGAACACCGGAGTCGGTCCCGAAGTAGGATCCAAGGCCGGGGTTCAGCTCCACCATCTCGAGCCCCTGGTCCAGGCGTGATCCGCGAAACAGGGAAGGATCTCCCCCGAAGACCCGCACGCCTCTGCGGTCGCGAGCCTCGCGTCGCATCATCAACTCACGATCAGGGGCCTCGAAGAGCATCCTCTGGTCGCGGATCCCCTCGGCGAGCCTACGCATCTGGTGGTGGAAGCGCTCGGCGTCCCAGGTGGGGGCCGCAGCGACAAGAGTCTCGCCCCAGCGGTCGGACAGCTCCTGAGCCTCGAGGGTCGTCCGCTCACGGTCGCCATCCCTGACAAACTCGATCTCGACAGCCTGACTCGGCTGCA
>JAKMDG010000381.1 GCA_022428035.1 Longimicrobiales bacterium | reverse complement strand
CTTCTATCCCCGTCCCGAGCTCCTCGCGGATTTCCGATCGATCCCTCGATCGCCGCCCGGGCAACGGACGCGCAGCGAGCCGATCCACGCGCCCCGCGTGGCACTGTGCAGCGCCCCCAAGGTCGCCGCACGGCAACCGCCTCCGGGGCCAACGGACCGATTCGACTGCGTGAGGAATTGCGCACCGTGTGGGCGACGGAAGTCTTCTTCCACTTTTGGGTCGAAGCGCGGCCGAGGGGCCCCGGCCAGAAGACACCCCCCGAGGTCATTCCCCCGGAAGAACCTGGCGGTGTGGAACGAAGAGGAGCGCGAAAGCGTCTCGAACAGGGTCCGTGACCGGTGCTCCGGCGTCGAAACTGCGGATCGAAGGAAGTGGACCGGCAGGCATTCGGGTAACATCGGCAAGCTCGGTGACGGACGGAAGGCTCCCCGGGGCCCCGACTCGTGGCACACGACTTGCTCTTGAACCCACGCGAAGACGACGGAACGCGAGCAGGGAGTCCTGGACCCCGGGCGCGAGACGACGGACCGAAGGAGGCATCCACGAGGATGGCCAGCATGAAGCGCGGCGTTGGATATTGCGAGAACACGGATTGCGAGGACTACGCCAAGGGCGTGTTCCTGCTCAATCACGGCGACACCTTTTATTGCCCTCGCTGCAGGCAGCTCGGCAAAGTAGAGAAGGAGCGCGGGTTCTACACCGGCAACTCGGACATCTTCAAGGAGGTCCGGGTCGAGTACAACTTCGATCCGATCAACGGTGTCTACCGTGAGATTGCGATCGTTCGGGACGAGAGCCTCTGGGGACGCAACAACGTCTACACGCTCCAGTCGCCCCTGATCAAGACGGAGAAGCGCGCGCTCAAGGTCGCCGAGGCCATCCTCGCGAACCTGAACCGTTACCGCGGCCTCCTGAACGGAGACGACATCCCGCGCACGACGGAGATCATCCTCTCCTTCGACGATCCCTTCGATGAGTTCTCGCGAAAGCTGAAGCAGCTCTCGAAGGAGTGGGAAGCCAGCGGACTCCGCGAACAGCGGCGCTAGGTCCCCGCGCTCAGGGCGACGCCACGAGACGAAGCGGCCTCCAGATCCTCGAGATCCGGAGGCCGCTCTGCGTTCGGGAGGGGGCCTCGACGATCGTGGCCGCGGGGCCTACGCGACGGGGCGCCCGGTCCAATCCCCCGGATTCACCGGCCCGTCAGCCGGGACGATCTCGACCGGGATCGCCGTCAGATGGGACATGCCCGAGATCGGCTCGACCGCATCGGCCCCACTCGCCGCGAGCACGTTGACGTTCACCCCCGTGGTCGCGCTCGCCACCTTGAGCCCCTTCGCCGCCTGGTGGCCCCAGCCGTGCGGAATCGCGACGGAGCCGGGCTGGAGCTCGTTCAGAAACTCCACCGGAAGTCGAACCGTCCCCGTGGCCGACCGCACGTCGGCGAGATCGCCGTTCGCGAGGCCTGCCGCCTTCGCGTCCTCGGGATGCATGTAGACGTAGTTCGTCGTCCGCGTGCCCGAGACGAAGCTGGGCTCGTTGTGGGTCCACGAGTTGTGGGTCTTCACGTGGCGGCGCGTGATCAGCTTGAGGCGGCCGGGCTGGCTGCGCTCTTCGCTGAACGCCTCCTCGAGGACCGAACGCGCCCGTTCGACCAGGCTCTCCGGCGCGAGATCGATGCGGCCATCCGGATTGGCCACCGCTTTGCCCAGATAGGTGCCGGGGCGCTGGGGCGCGAGGAGGCGCCCATGGCGTTCGCCGAGCAGCCTGCGGAAGCTCCCATTGCCGGTGACGCGCAGCAGCAGACTCATCAGCCCGACCTGTGGGAGCGAAGCAGGAAGTCCGTCCCGCTTCGCCCCGAACGCGTGAGTGATCCATTCGAGCGTCTTCTGCACGAATCGCGAACCGAAGAGAGGCGCATCGCACGCCCGCGCCAGATCCAGATAGATGCTCGCCTCGTCTCGTTGCTCCGCGGCGGCCTCGACCACGGGTTCGGTCGCCTGCAGGTAGGGATGCGACTGCATCCCCATCAGCAACGGGAACGCGAAGGGCAGGTCCGGACGCTCGAAGGGCGTCGT
>JAKMDG010000205.1 GCA_022428035.1 Longimicrobiales bacterium | reverse complement strand
TCACTGGTCGAGTTGTATGCGTCCTATACCTGGTCCGAGACGACCGACAACTGGATCGGTGCAGCGAGCGGGACGATCGGGGGAACTCTGGATCCGGGCCTTGCCGCCGTGGACGGCGGGACGCCCTGGGCCGAGGGGATCTCAGATTTTGATCGGCCCGCTCGCTGCACCGATCCAGTTGTCGGTCGTCTCGGACCAGGTATAGGACGCATACAACTCGACCAGTGACGTCGTGTGCTCCAAGCCAGCCGTCACACCGACATACTCGGACCAGCCGTCAGGATCGAGCGCCCAGACTTCTCCAAAGTCAGAGAATCGACGCGCGTCATCGGACGTGGCGATCACCGTCGCACCTGTCTGACCGAGCGAGCCAAACATGGAGCGGCCCCAAGGATCCAACCCCTGAGGCACGATCGGCACGTTGAGGTTTCGCCGACGCATGAGGAAGTCGGTCCGCCTGGTCGAGGCACCGAGGAACACGGACGTCACGTCCCCCATCCGCTGGGAAAGCGACAGGCTGAGGTTGGTCGTTCTGGGAGCACGCGCATCGGGGCCGAGCAGTGTCAGGCTCGGGAGAGCTGGTGTTGCCAGCGAGGGGATACCGCCATCAGGCCACCCGAGCATGGATCCCGTGTACCGGGTCGATGTGCCGCCGGTATCCTCCGCGAGCACCTGGTATACAGCCCGGGTGTCGAGGTCGCCCTCATGCAGCGAGGCACCGATCATCACACGGGTGCTGCCTGTACCGGACGGATCCCACCCGAGCGAGAACCTCGCACCGAACTGGTGATACCCGGTATCCTGCTCGTCCGAGCGAAGGCCGGTCGCGTCGAACCATTCCTGATTGAGTGCGGCCCCGTCCCCGGTGATGCGTTCGAAGTCGTAACGACCTCCGAGCACCATGCGAACGTTGGCCGCGGGAGTGCCTTCGTACTGCGCGAACAGGCCGTACTCCTGAGTACCGAACGACTCCTCAGGAGCGCTCGAGGCCCGTGCGAACCCCTGCCCTGCACGTAGTTCAGTCGGGCTTGAGAACACCGCATCACCGCGTGACGACGGTGAGTGGGCCATCGTATGACGCGAGGCTCGGATCGTGGTCCCGAACTTGAGGAGAGAGCTCGTGCCTACGTCGTATCGGAGGACTGGCGCTACAACGAAGTCCGTACGAGAAGACTCGCCGAACGCCGAGTGAGCGTTACCGAGGGCAACCGCCGACTCAGTCAGGTACGCTGGGGCGGCACCTTCCATCGCGGAACCGAAGTCACGAGCACTTCCCGAGAAGCCCGCGCGGAACTCGAAGGCTGTACGCCGAGAAGGAGCACTGACAACGCCAAGTACCGTCGAGAAATCGACCGACTCCTCAGCTGGGGCCGAGAGACCGCCCATGAGCACAGGCCCTGCTCCATCGAAAGATCGTTCGGAGAAGGCGCCAGCTCCGCGGAAGAAGACCCGGTTCGTGGAGCTTGTCTGAAGGTCAAGCCGAGCGAGTCCTGAGTAGCGGCGGTACGACTCGACAGCAGGCTCGGCGATACCACCGAGCACTACAGGATCGAGTGAGCTCAGCTGGGCCGCCAACGCTTCCCCAAACCGCGGCGCCAAAGGCGCCTCATGCTGTAGCGCCTCGCCCGACACGAGCAGCGTGCCCGAGTCGCCCACGTCGACCATGCCGCGTGCCCCTCCCGTGAAGGAGAGCAGGGACGGGGGGCTGATGTCCAGCTCCGAAGATGACCAGACCGGATCACCGGACCACGCTCCATCGAGTTCCACACCCCCGCCGCTCGTCGACGTCCGGGTTGCCGAGGCGATGTATCCGCCAGCTGCTCCCGACCACTCCACGTCGGTCCCGTTGTGGATACTTCGAACGGACGTGAGTACCGATCTCGGGAAGAGGGCATTCGGAATCAGTTCCTCTCGCGCGGTCGGATGCGGAGCCCGGTAGACGGGCATCCCATCCGCGAACACCAGAGTCATATCTCCCGGCAGACCCTGCGCCCCTGACCCCCGACCGAAGGCAGTGGACAGTGCAGCCACACTTGCGAAGTCATCAAACCGAGACGGCAGGCCGTCGATCTCCGAGCCGGCGAACTGAATTCCACCCGCTCGCACGCGCGTCGACACGCCACCCGAAATGGCGATGGTGTCGACACGGGTGACAGGGGGAGGTTCAGCCGTGACGATGAAACTCAGAGACCTCTCATCGCCTCCGCTGACAGAAAGCGTCCGGGCAACGAGAGGGCGATACCCGAGGGCTTCGATCCGGAACTCATAGCTTCCCGGTTGGACGAGACCGACCGAAAACGTGCCAGCCGAGGACGTTGTCGTCTGGTAGTCACCGAAACCGCCCGTCGCGGTGATCGTGACCAGGGCCTGGGCAACCGGAAGCCCGTCGCTGCCCCGAACAGAGCCGGAGATGGACGCCGAGGTGATGACCTGGGCCTGTAGATCGGCGACGCCCAGGAAAAGCAGTAGTGCCACAGCGGCTAGCCACTGCTCGCCCCTTCGACGTCGTTCGATCACTCAGCCAACCTCCGCATACATTTCAATCGGTGGACACGCACAGATCAGGTTCCTGTCTCCAAAAGCATTGTCCACACGACGCACTACAGGCCAGAACTTCATTTCCCGCGTCCACGGAGCGGGGTACGCCGCCTGAGCGCGTGAGTACGGATGATTCCACTCGTCGGCGGTCACCATTGCGGCCGTGTGCGGTGCGTTCTTGAGCGCGTTATCCACCGGATCGGCAATGCCCAGTTCGACCTGCTCGATCTCTGCACGAATCGAGATGAGCGCGTCGCACAGGCGATCGAGCTCGGGCTTCGACTCCGATTCTGTCGGCTCGAGCATGAGTGTGCCCGCCACCGGAAAAGACACAGTCGGCGCGTGGAAGCCGTAATCGATCAACCGCTTCGCAACATCTTCCTCGGTGATCCCGGTCTCCTTCTTGAGCGACCGGAGATCGACGATGAACTCGTGGGCGACGAGACCTCGGTCACCACGGTAGAGCACGTCATAGTGGTCCTCGAGTCGCTTCGCCATGTAGTTGGCGTTGAGGATCGCATACTCCGACGCGTGCTGAACACCGTGACGCCCGAGCATCGCGATGTACGCCCAGGAGATGATGAGAATACTCGCACTGCCCCACGGCGCTGCAGATACGGCTGTGATCGGCTTCTCGCCCCCTGTCCCGTGCATCACGTGGCTGGGCAGGAACGGAGCCAGCTTGTCGTTCACGCAGATCGGTCCCATTCCCGGACCGCCGCCTCCGTGAGGAATCGCGAACGTCTTATGCAGATTGATGTGACATACGTCCGCGCCATAATCGCCAGGACGAGACAGGCCGACCTGCGCATTGAGGTTGGCTCCATCGAGATAGACAAGACCACCGTGCTCATGGATGATCGAGCACGCCTCACCGATGCCCTCCTCGAAGACGCCATGCGTCGACGGGTAGGTCACCATGAATGCGGCGAGGTTGTCGGAGTGCTCCGTCGCTTTGGCTCGCAGATCATCCAGATCGATCTGCCCATCGTCGGTGCTCTTCACGACCACGACCTTCATGCCGGCCATGACCGCACTCGCCGGGTTGGTCCCGTGAGCCGATGCCGGAATCAGACAAATGTTCCGGTGGAGTTCTTTCCGGTCTTCGTGATACGCCCGAATGACCAGCAGGCCGGTGTACTCACCCTGAGCACCCGAGTTCGGCTGGAGTGAAGTCGCTGTGAAGCCGGTGATCTCAGCGAGCCACCGCTCCAGTTCGCTGAAGACGACCGCGTATCCCTCGACCTGATCCGCAGGGGCGAAGGGATGGATCTTACCCGCCTCTGGCCATGTCACACCGGCCATTTCACTCGTGGCGTTGAGCTTCATCGTGCACGATCCGAGCGGGATCATGCTAGTGTTGAGCGACAGATCCCGGGACTCGAGTTTGTGGAGATAGCGGAGCATCTCCGTCTCGGAGTGGTACCGGTTGAAGACCTCATGCTCGAGGTAGGGCGTCGTCCGGTCGGCCCATCCCGGAAGCGCAGGAGCCCCACCTTCTTCGGCCATCGAGCGCGCTGTGAATTGAGGTGCCGCGCCACCGTTGAACACCTCGAACAGGTCGTCCAGATCTTCCGCTCGCGTCACCTCATCGAGTGAGATCCCGATCGTTCCATCGGCGAAATCACGGAGATTGATCCCTTTCTCCAGAGCGCGATCCAGGATCTCACCCGGGTCACCATCCGGGCGCACATGGACGGTATCGAAGAAGTCGCCGGTCAGAAGCTCGTGACCGAGGAGACCCAGGCCGGCAGCGAGCACGCCGGTCTGATCTCGGATCCGCTCTGCAATTCGCTTCAAGCCTTCGGGGCCGTGGTACACGGCATAGGCACCCGCCATGATCGCCAGCAGGACCTGAGCGGTGCAGATGTTGGAGGTCGCTTTGTCTCGCCGGATGTGCTGCTCTCGCGTCTGGAGCGCCATGCGCAGAGCCGGATTCCCGTCCGCATCCACTGAAACGCCGATGATCCGACCCGGCAGCTTCCGCTTGAAGGAATCCTTCGCGGACATGAAGGCAGCGTGTGGTCCACCGAAGCCCATCGGCACACCGAACCGTTGCGAATTCCCCACAACGATATCCGCACCCCATTCGCCCGGAGGCGTGAGGAGGGTCAACGCCATCAGATCGGAGGCCACGACCACCGTAGCCCCGACCGTGTGCGCTCGCTCGGCGAAGTTCTGATAGTCGAGGACGCGCCCGTCCGTCGCCGGGTACTGAAGTAACACGCCGAAGACATCGTCAGTCAGCTCGAACGACGCATGGTCACCGACCACGACGTCGATACCGAGCGGCCAGGCCCGCGTCTTCACCACATCAATCGTCTGTGGGTGGCAAAGCTCGGAGACGAAGAACGTGTTCGCATCGCCCTTCGTGCTCCCCTGAGCGAGGTGCATCGCCTCTGCGGCGGCCGTTCCCTCGTCGAGCAGAGACGCGTTCGCGATCTCGAGTCCCGTCAGGTCGATGACCATCGTCTGGAAGTTCAGCAGCGCCTGCAGCCGACCCTGCGCAATCTCCGCCTGATAAGGCGTGTACTGCGTGTACCACCCGGGGTTTTCCATGATGTTGCGCAGGATCACGCCGGGTGTGTGGGTGTCCGCGTAGCCCATGCCGAGGAACGATCGGTTGACGCGGTTTTGCGACATGACCTCACGGAGCCGCTCGAGGAAGTCGGCCTCCGTCAGAGCGTCGGGCAGGTCGAGCGTCTCCCGAAAATGAATGGAGGCGGGAACGACATCACCAACGAGCGCATCCACCGAGTCGTAGCCTAACGTCTCCAGCATCTCGTTCACGGAGGACGGACGGGGACCAAGGTGGCGCCCCTCGAAGTCGGGCTGTGCATCAATACGCGTCATAGTCTCTTCTAGTCAGAGGGCCGCGACCGCCCGCAGGCGGACCGCGGCCCGAACATCGAAAACGGAGCCTGGCGTCGGGTCAGCCGATGTGCTCCGCGTAGCTGTCAGCACTGAGGAGAGAGGATACCTCACCGGGGTCAGCGAGTTTCAGCTTGATCATCCATCCTGCTCCATACGGATCGGAGTTCACGATCGAGGGGTCGTCATCCAGTTCGTCATTGACGGCTACGATCTCTCCCTCGAGCGGGCAAAACAGATCCGAGACAGCCTTGACCGCCTCGATGGTCCCGAACACGTCCATCTTGCCAAACTGCGATCCGCCGTCGGGGAGTTCAACGAACACGACGTCACCGAGCTCGCCCTGTGCGTAGTCCGTTACGCCCACCGCATAGACACCGTCTTCGTCGGTCGCCTTGAGGTACTCGTGCTCTTCGGTGTAGTAGAGGTCTGCCGGGATGTCGGACATCGTAATCTCCGCGGGGTTTCTGGACGATCGGACCTGAGGATACGGGGTTTTTACAGCAGGTCAAGATCCCTAGTTTGGCCATTCGCGGCCCCGAGAAACCCAAGCGTTTGTGCCGTTCCATGGATGTCGAATCCGTAGCCGAAGAGCTGGTCGCACCACTTCGAGCCGACGCACTGTCCGGAGCGTCGGTTCTGGGCCGGACCGCAGCCGTCGTGCTTCGCCGTGCCGCGGTGCGCCTCAAGGCTGGTTCTCTCGAGGAACTCAGCTGGGGGCTCGGCGAAGTGTGCCGCCAGATACTCGACGCGCAGCCAGCCATGGCTCCGCTCGTCACACTCATCCGCCAAGTCATGGGCGCCGTGGCACAGGCGGGATCATTAGAAGATGGTCGATTGGCGGCGGCCCACGCTGCTGATTCCTTCCGACAGGGAGCGGAGGAGAGGATTCGAGCCGTGGTCGGAATGGGAGCAGCCGTATTGCCCACGGGGGGCGCGGTCGCGACGCTCTCGTCATCGGCCACAGTTCAGGCACTCCTGATCGAGGAAGCCGGGCCCCGCGGAATCAGCGTCCTCTGTTTTGAAAGTCGCCCCATGAATGAGGGACGCATCTTCGCCTCTGCTCTGGCTGAGGCAGGGGTAGAGGTTCGATACGCGGTTGACGCCGCCGCGGCCAAGCTCGTCGGCGAATGCGACGCCGTGGTCCTCGGAGCCGACAGCGTCGGGGACGACGGCATCATGAACAAGATCGGCTCGAAAGGGCTGGCGCAGGCCGCGCACGCAGCCGGGGTGCCGGTGTACGTCCTGGCGGATGAGACGAAGATGCTGCCGGTTGGCTTCCCGCAAATTCTGGATGACGACCGGCCGGGCGGGGAGGTCTGGGATGCGCCCCATGGCGTCGAGGTGTGGAATCGGTACTTCGAGGTGACGCCGATGGAGTACGTCACTGCCGTCGTGACCGAGCGCGGATCCATAGATCCATCAACGATTCAGGTCAGTCGACATGAGATGGAGCTGCCGTCAGGACTTCGTGCATGGGCGCGAGCCCGGCAGATCCGATGACAGACTGCGACCCAACCCTGCACTCCCCCGCATGCCCGTTGTAGATTTGCGGCCCTGAAGCACCCGACGAATCACACGCCGGATATACATGATGACCACGCTGCTGACTACATCGAGACCTGCCCTGACGGACCTCACCGAGCAGGAGCGGATGTTCCAGGAGGCGGCTCGCGACTTTGCCAATGCGGAGATCGCGCCGAAGATCATGGAGATGGATGAGGCCGCGCGCATCGATCCGTCACTCCTTCCTCAACTCTTCGAGATGGGATTGATGGGGATCGAAGTCCCTGAGGAATACGGCGGAACAGGTGCCGATTTCTTCACATCGATCCTGATTGTAGAGGAACTGTCTCGAGTCGACCCCTCGATTGCCGTTCTGGTCGACGTCCAGAACACGCTGGTCATCAACGCCATCCTTCGCTGGGCGAACGATGAACAGCAGGCGCGCTATCTGCCCCGACTCGCCTCGGATACGGTCGGCGCGTATGCGCTGTCGGAGGCCGGGAGTGGGTCCGACGCCTTCGCCCTGACATGCCGCGCGACTCCGGACGGTGACGACTGGATTCTCGAAGGGCACAAACTCTGGATCACGAACGGGAACGAGGCAGGCTTCTTCATTGTCTTCGCGACCGTGGATCCGGACGCGGGCTACAAGGGGATCACCGCGTTCATCGTCGAGAAGGAGTTCGAGGGGTTCTCCGTCGGCAAGAAGGAGGACAAGCTCGGCATCCGGGCCTCGTCCACGACGGAGCTGCTTTTCGACAATGTACGGGTACCGGCCGGCAATGTTCTCGGTGAGGTCGGCAAGGGGTACAAGGCGGCGATCGAGACGTTGAACGAGGGACGGATCGGTATTGGTGCGCAGATGCTCGGCTTGGCTCAGGGAGCCCTGGACCACACGGTCCGGTACGTGCAGGAGCGTGAACAATTCGGTCGGCCGATCGGATCGTTCCAGGGGGTGCAGTTCCAGCTTGCCGAAATGGCGACCGAGATCGAAGCGGCGCGCCTCATGGTGTACAACGCAGCCCGCCTCAAGGACGCGGGCCAGCCATTCGTCACACCAGCCGCGATGGCCAAGCTCTACGCTTCGGAGATGGCACAAAGGGTGGCGTCTCTGTGCATCGACCTCCATGGTGGGTACGGCTTCACCAAGGAGTACCCGGTCGAGAAGCTCTACCGGGATGCAAAAATCGGGACCATCTACGAGGGCACGTCAAACATGCAAAAGCAGACGATCGCCAAGGCGCTCATGCGATGACCAGCCCATTGCTCGGCCTCGGGCTCATCACCTTCGGAGTCGCGGAGGCGGTCCTCGTCTTCGGCATCCTGATGCTTCTCTTCGGCGCCAAAAAGCTACCCGACCTCGCTCGCGGTCTCGGCGGCGGGATTCGCAACTTCAAGGGCGAGCTCGAAGCGCCACCAGACGACGGCGACGACGAGCAGCGCGACGGCTGATCCTCAGTTCGTCTGAACCCGTGAAGGAACGCCTCTCCCGAATCGCGATCGTTCTCGATCATCCGAAAAACGTCGTCAACATTGGCGGCGTCGTCCGGGTCATGAACAATTTCGGCCTGACGGATCTTCGTCTTGTGAATCCGGACGAATTCGATGCGTATCGGATCGAAGGCATCGCGCACCGCTCATCCGAGCTGATCGAAGCAGCCAGCATTCATGACACCCTCGACGACGCGATCGCGGATGCGACGTTCGTGGTCGGGACCACGGCGAGAACGCGCACCGCGGGACGCAGTTATTCGACGGTGTCCGACGTCGCCCCAGTGATCGCCGACAGGACCGAAGCCGGCACAGTCGCCATCCTCTTCGGTCGCGAGGATCGTGGCCTCACCAACGAAGACCTCGACCGCTGCCATGCGGTCTCGATCATCCCCACCTCACCGGAGTACTCGAGCCTGAACCTGGCTCAGGCAGCCCTCGTCATGGCCTATGAGGTGTTCCGGGCCGTTGATGGCGGCGACATGGAGATGCCGAAGGGACGCCGGGCGACACGACCCCCAACGGCAGACGAGCTGGAAGAGGCGTTCGGGGCCATCGCGGACGGTCTGGCCGCCATCGACTTCTACAAGGCGCGCAAGCCTGAGGCCGTGATGCGAACCCTGCGTACCATCATCGCTCGAGCAGAACCCGACCTGCGCGAAACACGGCTGCTCGCGGCTGTGGGGTTCGAGATCGGGAACTACCTGCGGCGAAACGGCTTCGCACGGGCCGACACCGATGTATCGAACCCCGAGGAGGTCGGTCAATCTTGAAGGGCTTTCGTGTTGAATAAACTGTTGTGGGGGACCCCTTCGGCGCGCACTATGCACGCTTCCGCAGGCAACTCCTCGGACTCGCTCGCCGGTAATCGTCGACTTCCCCATGTCCAGTTCAGACTCAGCCAGCGTAGCATCCTCAGATGACCGTTATCGCATCCTCCTGGAGGCGAGCCGGCGACTGGGAGCGACGCTAAGCCCGAACGAGTTGTACGAGGCGATTTATCGTGAGACGGCGGCAGCACTGTCCGCACCCGGCTTCTACCTGGCGCTGCACGACCAGGGTCGAGATCTCGCTCGTGTGGTCTTCTATGCCGAGCAGGGGGAGGGCCAGCACTCCGACATCGCGTATCGAGGGTCCGACTCCGAGGTCCTGACAACACAGAGATCATCGCTCATGGGCGACGGTCTTCAGGATGCGTCACTCCTGGCGGTCGGCGAGAACGCCTCCCCTCCGGCGCGGTCGGCCGTCACAGCACCCCTGATACACAAGGGTCGCGTGCTCGGCGCAATGAGCGCCCAGAGCTACGAGGCTAACGCCTACGACGAAGCGGACCTCGAGCTCTTTGAAGAACTGGCTCGCGTGACCGCCGTTGCGATCTTCAACTCGCGGCAATTCAGCGAACTGAAGCGTCGCCGTCGCGAAGCGGAGCAGCTCGAGGAAATCGGCCGGGCTCTGACCAGCAAGCTCGATCCGGACCAGGTCGTTCGATTGATCGTTTCAGCAGTCTCTGACGTTCTGGAAGTCGACGGTGTCGCCGTGTGGCTTTGCGATCCCCACGATCGCGCGCACTGCAGTGTCGCGGAGTCAGAGGGTGACATCGCCCTCCCTGTCGGGCTCAAATGGCACCTGAACGATGACCTGTATGAACGACTCATCGACCAGTGGGAGCCCGTTCATATCGACAATCTCGCCGCCCTCGGCACCATGCCGGAGAACGTCGCAGAGCATCTCACCGGTGGGTCCGCCATCGGTGTTCCTCTGATCCTGAGTGGGCAGGTGGAGGGCATTCTCACTGCGGGAAGCAAGCAGGCGCGAAGATTTGGGAAAGAGGACATGGCGGTCCTTCAGAGACTCGCCAGCCAGGCTTCTGTCGCGCTAGGTAATGCCCGCCTGCACGCGAATCTCCACGCGCTGTCTCTGACCGATCCATTGACCGAACTACCGAATCGGCGCCGACTCCAGATCCACCTCGACCACGAAGTCGCTGCCGCCCGCCGGGGACGCCCCCTGGCCATCGCCGTGTTCGACATCGACAACTTCAAGCACTACAACGACACCTTCGGGCACCTTGCTGGAGATGAAATCCTGAAGGCCGTGGGTAAGATGCTCCTTGCTGAGATCCGCAACATGAACATGGTCGCCCGCTACGGAGGAGATGAGTTCGTTTCGGTACTCTCAGAGGCCGGTCTCGAAGGAGCGCGCCATTTTGTCGAGCGCGTTCAGGGTCACATCGCACGAAACGAAACGCTCACCAAGTTCGGTATCTCGATCTCGTTTGGATGTGCAGAGTTCGATCCTGAATCCATGACGAGTGTCAACGACGTGCTGAGGGCTGCAGACGCCGACATGTATGAGGCGAAAGCGCAACGCCATGCCGAAATACAGGCAGAGGGTCAGGGGTAGACCAGAGCGCTCCGAGCTCTACCGTTCGAGAGTCTCGATCTCATCCGACCCCACGTCATCATGAACGCCACCGAAAAGGAAGTTCAAGAGCTTCTGAACTTCGCGACCACACTCGCTCGCGAGGCGGGCGACGTTACCCTGAAGTACTTCGGAGGCGTCGTCGCCTCGGACGCCAAGGGCGATGGGTCTCCCGTCACGATCGCTGATCGGGAGGCCGAGCAGTTGATTCGATCCCGCATCGAACGGCGGTTTCCCGAACACTCGATCCTGGGCGAGGAGTACGGAGAATCAAATCCTGGTGCTCGGGTGCGCTGGATTCTGGATCCGATCGATGCGACTCGGTCCTTCATGCGCGGCGTGCCGCTCTACGGCGTACTGATCGGGATCGACATCGAAGACGAGAGTGTTGTAGGAATCGCGCATTTTCCACCGCTGCGAGAGACTCTTGCGGCCGGACGCGGGCTGGGATGCACGTGGAATGAGAGGCCCTGCCGGGTCTCTGAGATCGACCGAATCGAGGACGCCGTGATCTGCACCACAGACGTCGAGCGGATTCTGTCGCGGCCGGAAGGTGCTGGGTGGCGGGAGCTACAGCAGCGGTGTGCGTTTTCCCGTACGTGGGGCGATTGCTATGGGCACGCGCTGGTAGCCACAGGGCGCATCGAGGCTCAGGTGGACCCGGTCATGGCGCCGTGGGATGCAGGGC
>JAKMDG010000352.1 GCA_022428035.1 Longimicrobiales bacterium | reverse complement strand
AAGACGCGCTAAACCCCTGGCCTCGCTAAACCCGCGAGCACCGACCGCACTCAACCCCTCCCCAAATCCCCTACTTCCCTGCGAGATTGCTACCCCATTTATAAGCAACCCTGATCATCGAGAGGTGTCCCGTGGCCGGTGTCCTTGATCAGCTTGAAGCCATCCGTGCTCACGCAGGCGAGATTCGTACGACGGGCCTCGACAACGATACCGTCTGTAATTTCGTGTCACGCGACCCCGAGCTCGCGGAGGCGATCCATGCCGCGACCGAGGAGTTCGAGGTCCTGAACCGCGAATTCCCTGAGCTCATGAAGCTCGGTGAAGTCGAACAGGTCGAGGCGATCGAAGAACATCTCGTGAACTTCTACGCCGACGACACGGTGAACCCGTACGTCTCTATGGCCGCTCGTGGCCCGTGGGTCGTGACGACCAAGGGCGCGGTACTGCACGATAACGGTGGATACGGGATGCTGGGCTTCGGTCACGTACCCGGGCCGATTATCGATGCAATGACCAAGCCGCAGGTCATGGCCAACGTCATGACACCAAGCTTCTCGCAGCTACGTCTCTCGGAGGCGTTGAGCCGCGAGATTGGCCAGACCCGCGAAGGCGGCTGTCCGTTCTCGCACTTCGTCGCGATGAACTCGGGCTCTGAGTCGGTATCAGTGGCCGCGCGCATCTCCGACGTGAACGCAAAGCGGATGACCGATGAAGGTGGTCGTCACGCTGGGAAGCATGTCGCCAAGATGTCGCTCGCCGGTGGATTTCATGGCCGGACTGGTCGGCCGGCAGCATTCTCGGACTCGACCGGCGGCTCGTACCACAAGTACCTGGCAACCTTCCGCAACGAGTGCCTGATAACCGTCGAGCCCAACGACGTCGAAGGGCTACGGGAGCATTTCAAGCGAGCGGATGACGAAGGCTACTTCATCGAGGCTTTCTTCATCGAGCCCGTCATGGGTGAAGGCAACCCGGGCGTGGCGATCACGCCGGAGTTCTACGGCGCGGCGCGCGAGCTGACGAAGGCTCACGGATCGATCCTCCTCGTCGACTCGATCCAGGCAGGACTCAGATCCACCGGATACCTGTCAGCCATCGACTCTCCCGGCTTCCAGGATCTCGAGGCCCCCGACATGGAGACCTACTCCAAAGCGCTCAACGCAGGACAGTATCCGCTTTCGATCCTCGCGATGACGCCGGCCACGGCTGATCTGTACCGAAAGGGCATCTACGGCAACACGATGACCGCGAACCCACGTGCGATGGATATTGGTACTGCGGTGCTGGAGATGGTCACGCCTGAGATCCGCCAGAACATCGTCGATCGTGGAAACGAGTTCGTGGAAAAACTCGAGGCACTGGGCGAGGAGTTGGACGGTGCCATCACCAAGGTCGAGGGCACAGGACTCCTCTTCTCGTGTGAACTCGATCCACGTTTCAAAGCGTACGGTGCGGACAGCTCCGAAGAGTTCATGCGAATGCAGGGTATCGGCGTGATCCACGGTGGTGAGAACTCGCTCCGCTTCACACCTCACTTCAAGGTGACCTCGGCGGAGGTTGATCTGATCATTGATCACATTCGTAACGCTGTCCTGAACGGGCCCCAGGCGGGTCACAGCTGACCGAAGTGGCATCAGACGAGGTCATAGCATCCATTCCAGCGTCTCTACCACACTGACAGGCTCGACGCCACCGACCTCGATGTCTGCAGTTCGCTACCTCGCCCTCGCCCTCACCGTCATGCTGGCGGGATGTGCGACTCAGGTGCGGTACGAGACGATTTCGGTCGCGCCCCCTGCACCTGCAGGCATTCAGGCGTCGGTCTATCTGGTGGGAGACGCCGGCGTCCAGAGCCCGGGACGGGACTCCGTGCTCGTGCATCTCGAGCGGGACCTGGCTCGCCACGAGACAGAGACACCGGGCGCGTCTCGTGTCGTTCTCTTCCTGGGCGACAACATCTACGACCTCGGAGCCCGAGAAGGCTTCCGGGAAGAGGACCTCGCAAAGCTCTCACCTCAACTCGACGCTACCCGAGGAGCGTCCGATGCACAGGCGTTCTTCCTGCCCGGGAATCACGACTGGGGCAAGGGCGCAGACCACGCGCGCGCACGCGAGTCGATCGGCCTGCAGCAAGCGTGGCTCTATGAGCTTGCACCCGACTCCAGCGCACGTCTCCTCCCGGCGCATGGTTGCCCAGGCCCGGCGTGGGTCAAGGTCCGCGGCGGTGTCAGCGTGCTCCTCATCGACACAGAGTGGCTGCTCCGAGTTCCTGAAGACGACTGCGGTGGCGAGGACCGCTTCTACGAGCGACTGACCGACCTGCTGCGAACGCATGCAGGCGACCGGGTCATCCTCGCCGCGCACCATCCTGTTGCGACCGGGGGACCGCACGGCGGCAACGTCTCAGGGCTCCAGCGGGGGCCCTTCATCCAGTATCTCGCCATCAAGGCCGGACTCTCCGTGCAGGACCTCGCGTCTGCACGGTACACGCATATGCTGTC
>JAKMDG010000196.1 GCA_022428035.1 Longimicrobiales bacterium | reverse complement strand
CGTCTACACCAACCCTCGCATCATGGGCTGGATGGCGGATGAGTACTCGAAGATTGAACGAGCTCGCACTCCGTCAGTCATCACGGGCAAGCCCGTCGACTTGGAAGGCATCGTTGGGCGAGATGATGCCACGGGTCGCGGTGCCTACTACTGCCTCAAGGAGCTCGAGCAGCAACGCGACTGGACACCGAGCGAGGTCACCGTCGCGGTCCAGGGTTTTGGCAACGCAGGTCAGAGCATTGCGCGACTCCTACACGCCGACGGCTACCGCGTCGTCGCCGTCAGCGACTCCAAGGGTGGGCTATTCAACTCCACCGGGCTCGACATCCCCGCCCTCGTCGAGGCCAAGAACCGCACACGCAGCATGAGCGGCGTCTACTGCGGCTGCGACCTCAGTGAGTGCTCTGGGTGTGGCCGTGAGGAAGCAGACACCATCACGAACGCGGAGCTCCTAGAGCTGAAGGTCGATGTGTTGGTTCCGGCGGCCCTGGAACAGCAAGTCACGTCCGAGAACGTGGCGCGTATCCAAGCCCCACTCATCGTTGAAGTCGCCAACGGGCCAATCTCGAGTGAGGCGGATGCCGCACTCGCTGCACTCGCTGCACGCGATGTGCTCGTCGTGCCTGACATTCTCGCCAACGCTGGTGGCGTCACGGTCAGCTACTTCGAGTGGGCCCAGAACAAGTCCGGTTGGAACTGGTCGCTGGACGATGTCCATGCCCGGCTCTCAACGGTCATGCGCAGTGCATTCAACGCGGTGCATACCCGAGCAGCCAAGAGCGGCATCAGCATGCGCTCGGCCGCCTATGCCGTGGCACTCGAGCGCATCGCGCGGTCTGTGCAGGCGCAAGGGACCAGTGCTTTGTTCACGCCAGGAGAGCAACCCGCCCAATCTCCGGCGGTCCACGTATAGGTGGAACGGAGCTGTTCCGTGATTCGCTTCAACGAACCCGACTCAGGCGCCAGCGGCCCTCAGCCTGCACCAGACGAAGAGCCAGCGTCAGGCTCCTCTTCCGCACAATGGTGCGAGCTCGGACATGCCGACTGGGGCCGTTACGCGCCAGAGGTCGCCCAAGAGCCTTTCCTGCGCGGGCCCAGACGACGCTTTCGTGACACCTGGAGTGCGCTTCGCATCGGCCTCGAGTTCGCTCGCGGCTCTCGCGCCTTCGCGGGTCTACCGCCCGCTGTAACGGTCTTCGGCTCTGCTCGCTTCGGCGAGGGGAGTCCGCCATACGAATCTGCCCGCGCTCTAGGTGACCGTCTAGCTCGAGAAGGCTTCGCCGTGATGACTGGTGGGGGGCCCGGAGTCATGGAGGGTGCCAACCGCGGGGCTTTCGATGCGGGTGGCCTGTCGGTCGGGTGCAACATCACGCTCCCCGAAGAACAGGAGCCCAACCCGTACGTGAAGCCCCGGATTGAGTTCCGCCACTTCTTCGTACGCAAGGTGATGCTCGTCAAGCACAGCTACGCCTTCGTCGCGATGCCTGGAGGCCTTGGCACCCTGGATGAGCTCTTCGAGGTCGCCACACTCGTCCAATCCGGCAAGGTGCGCGACTTTCCCGTCATCATGATGGGTACGGAGTACTGGAAGCCGCTTCACGATGCACTGCGCGCGACTCTGCTCGCGCGCTCGGCCATCTCCGATGGCGACATGCAGCGCCTCGTGCTGACCGACGACGTGGAGCATGTAGTGCAGTGCATTCGCCAGTGCGCCGAGCGCCGCTTCGGCGTGCTGCCCACCGCTCGGCCCAACACCAGCGGTGTGTCGTGGTGAGTGTCCAACGTCCCCCACGAAAGGCAGGTGGCGAGACTCGGGGCCATCTCGTCCTCACCGTCCGCAGCCTCGACGGCCTGTTGTTCGAGGGACCCGTACGGTCGATGCATCTACCCATGGACGACGGTTCCATTGGGGTGTGGCCCAACCACGCGCCGCTGGTAAGCCCCCTGCGCTGCGGGTCCATCTCGGTCATTCACGCGAGCGGAGAGACCGAGGCGATGGTGACTGGCCCGGGCTTTGCCCAGATCTTGCCCCATCGCGCCTTGCTCCTCGTTGAGTTCATGAACGCGCGATCTTCCGTCGACATGAAGCGCGCACATGGAGCAATGCTCCGTGCCCTTGAAAGGCTCGAGGAGCGTGACGAGAGGGCAGACCTTGTCCGGCCCGAAGCCGCCCTGTGCCGCGCAATCGCGCGCTTGGACTTCTGTGGCTGTCGATGCGACATCTGTGCATGTCGAAGGCGGCCTTGATTCGTTTCGAAGAACCTTGCCAACGTTGACCGATGCAACTTCACCCCTTCAAGCTCGCCCTGGCGGCGGGCACCACGGCCGCGCTTCTATTCGTCGTCTGCTGGCTGCTGGTCGCTGCGTTCCCTGATGCCGCAACAACAGCGACGGAGCACATCGAGTGGGACATGTCGCCAGCGGGCCTCATTCTCGGGTCCCTCAGCTGGTTCGCCGGAACAGGTGCCGCAATCTGGCTCACTGCCGCTACCTACAACCGCTTGTGCAGGGCCCGGTGAGCCATGCTCTCCATCCTGCCCTTGAAAGACAGCTTCCTCGCAGTCGCGGAAGCCATCGCTATCGGACTCGAGGCCATCGCTGTACTCATCATCGTCATTGGTGCAACGCTGTCGACGGTTGCGTTCATACGCGCACTACTCATCCGCTCGCCAATCGAGGACGCTGCGCACGCCTATCGCAACACACTCGGAAGCACCATCCTCCTCGGCCTCGAACTTCTTGTCGCAGCAGACATCGTGGGGACCGTCGTTGTCGCGCCGACATTCACGAACGTCGGGGTCCTCGCACTCATCATCGCAGTGCGCACGTTCTTGAGCTTCGCCCTCGAGGTTGAAATCAACGGACACTGGCCGTGGCAGAGAACGTCCCTCATCGGTGATGCCAACAGCGAGAGCGGAACATGACACCGGCGACTGCTCACGCCACCCGCCCCGTCGGGCGCTACTTTGTACTCGGAAGCTCCCTGGCGGTCTTAGCGCTGCTCTACCCCCTGCTTGGGTTCGGCGTGTTCGGACTTGGCATCTGGACAGCGGCGTTCTGGCTTGTCCTGCTCGGGGTACTGCGTGCATCAACTACAGAGGGTCGAGCGCGGAGCCTCGAGCGAGGACTTGCCATCCTCGCTGCCCTCGGGAGCCTCGGAACCGTCGCTCTGCACCACGCGAACCCAGAGCCCCACCGCTTGCTCTTCGCCTTCTTCGATGGGCTTGCGCTCGCCTTCTTGGGAGTTGCGACGTATCGCCTCCTGAAGAGCGTGCTGTTCGGCGACCACTCCAAGCACGACCACTTGCTCAGCGCCGCCTGCGCCTACGTCCTGCTCGGCCTGGCCTTCGCCTACGCCCTCATCGTCATCGAGGGCGTCACCGGAACACCGCAGGTTCACGTTGCCCCCGAGAACCGCATCGCAGGCGCCGACGCCATGGGATTGAGCCGCGCGCGATTCCTTTACCTCAGCTTCGTCACCCTCACCACGCTCGGGTTCGGCGACATGACGGCCGTAACCCTCGAGGCACGCATGGTCCTGGGAGTCGAGTCCGTGCTCGGCCAGCTCTACCTTGCCATAATGGT
>JAKMDG010000312.1 GCA_022428035.1 Longimicrobiales bacterium | reverse complement strand
GGGCATAGACGTGGGATACGAGCCGATCGATCCGACGTGGCAGCGCCTCGGGGTGAACTAGGTGTACAGGAAGCCGCGTCCGAGCGAGGGAGCATCGATCCTCAATCTCGACTCCCTCATGGACATCCTCTCGTGTCTGGTGGGTGTCATGTTGTTCCTGGTCATCTATACCGTGCTGGAACTGGGCTCGGCGTCCTATGAGGTCTCGGTGCCCACACCCAGAGACCGTCCGGTCGACAGCCGACGCGTACTCGTGATCACCAATGACGGGACGGTCCGCGGTCTCGACAGCACTCAGCCCGTGAGTGACCTGGTCGCGGGACTGCGGACGGTCGCAGGTGTCGACCTGGACCAGATTCTTCGAGATGCGAACCAGAGTCCACCGACCGACCAGCATTTCCAGTATCTGTTGGACATCGATCGCGATGCTGCGGTCGCGGACCCGAACGTCCGCGAGTTCGATGTGGAAGTTCGCGAAATCCCGGGGGAGGTCGGCGACAGTATCCACCAGCTCGATGCGGGATCCTTCGATGAGCTGCTGAGCACACTCGACCCACGATTCGCGTGGATCGAATTCGCGGTCGATGTCGAAAGCCTCGAGGTCTTCCGGCGCGCTCGTGACATCGCGGAAGGTCGGGGTTTTGCTACACGGTGGGGACCCCTGGATATCGAGTTTCCTGTCCGCTTCGACCTTGGCTCAGGAAGCGATGGTCCGTCGCCCCGTGGTATCTTGTCCAAGCCTCAACGATGAGTACAGTATCGACAGGCGAGTACGTTCACAGTCATAGGAGTACCTGATGGCATCGGTCCACTGTCCCGAATGCGGCACAGCCGCCGAGTTCCCCGTGGATGATTGCCCTTCGTGCGGGACCTCGCTCAAAGGGCTCGCACCTGCTCCAGACGGTGCCTCGCCCGAGGATCTGGCTGCAGCCAGGCGCGCGTCGGCTGACGCGGCCGCCGTAGCGGCCGCTGGCGCCGCCGCTGAGCTCGGGGGAGTAGCCGGATCCACTGCCCGTGAGAAGCGGTCAGCCAAGCCTAATTCGGCGCTGCAGACCATGCTTCCTGTGGCTACGGCTCTGCTCCTCTCGCTGGCTCTTCAATTCGCGATTTCCGAAGTCATCGCTCCGAACACGTACCTCTACCGTCTGTTCCGCCCACCCGGCGGATGGGTGATGGCGCTCGTGCCCGGCCTGATCGTCTTCGTGCTCGTGTGGACCCTCACGGACCTGGCGCTGAAATACAGGCAAGGTGTGGCGAACGAAGCCGACCTGGACCGACGCGAGATCAGGGAACTTCCCCGGCTGATGTCCCAGGAGCCGGTCGGTGTGCTCCAACGTCGTCTCCTGGGCCTGGCCGGCCGAGAGCGACCCGTGGCTCGTCGACTCCTCTGGCTGTTGCACTACCTCGAAACGAATGCAGATGCCCAGCGCACGCACGAGTTGCTGCGTCATCAGTCGGACCTCGATGCGGACACCGCTGCGGCCAGTTACCGGACGGTAAAGCTCTTCATCTGGGCCATGCCGATTCTAGGGTTCGTCGGGACCGTGCTCGGAATTTCCCTCGCGGTCGGCGGCTTCTCGGAATTCCTGACCACCAACCTCGATATCGAAGACGTGAGCCGTGTCACCAGCGAGTTGGGCAACGTGGCCTCCGGGCTCAGCTTCGCCTTCGACACGACGCTGCTCGGACTCCTGGCGGGACTCGTCGCCAACGTCACGAGTTCCGCGGTGCAGAAGCGTGACGAGCGCTTCTTCACCCGACTCGACGAGATGGGCCTCAGCATCGTTGCGAACCGACAGGGCGCATCGCCGATCGATTCGGAGCCTGCCGCATCGGCCGTAACCGCAACCGGCCCGGAGTTCGAGCGGGCGATGCGCGCTCGAATCGAAGAGATCGATGCACTCGTAGACCGGACCCGGCACGTGATGCGGGGCCTGAGTGAGACATCGGCTCGAGTGAACGCCGGGCTGAGCGAGTCCATGGAATCGGTGAAGAGTACGGTCGACGAACTCAGCAAGAACCTCTCGACCGTTTCGAGCGCGCTGGAGGCCAACGCCGCGTCTCAGAACTCAATCCAGCCCGCGATCGAGACACTCAACCCAATACTGGAGCAGCTGGCCGGCCCGCTCGAGCTCAGGCTCGTGCCTGGCAGGCAGGCCACAGAGCAACAGGTCCCGGAAAACGATTGAGGGTCCGCTTGGTGTGCCTGGGGCGTTAGAAGTCAGCCCATCGCTGACATATGCGCACCGATCATCTCGCTCGCGTCGATCCAGCGGTCGACGATCGAGCGAATGAGTTCCGTCAGTTCATCGGGCGCGCCCGGCTTGCTGTGGATTTCTCGAGCACCGAGAGACCTCGCCCGCTTCTCGTCACCCACGGACGGTGATGCCGTGAGTACGACGACGGGCACGTTCACGGCTGCGCCCTGACCCCGGATCCAGGTGAGCACCTCGAAACCGTCCACCTCCGACATATTCAGGTTCAGCAGGACCAGACTCGGCGTCGTGAACCTCCGCCGGTCCTCGAACGGAGGGGTTCCGGCCAGATAGGAGATCCCGTCCAGCCCGTCCTTCGCGGTGTGCACCGCAAGTCCCGCGCGCGCGCAACGGGCGGCAGCGGAGACCTGAACGGCCTGTTCGCTGCCGTCCTCGATCACCAGAAGTGTCGGCGAATGCGTACTCATGGGATCATTCGGATGGGGTTGCTGCATGAACGCCAGAAAGTGCCATGAGAAAGATGTGTCGGAAACAGACGTTTAGGCCAGTCCCGTCTTTCTACGTGCAAGAACAGCGACAAGCACGACGTCGCTCTGGCCTGCTCCCGACCATCCCACGCGTCCGATGTGGAGTCGGCCGGTCTAAAAGCTGTGGGCCCCGAGGTCGAAGCGACGGCTACGGAAGTGATCCGGCGTGAAGAACCCCTGACCGAGGCGGTTCACCTCAAATGTGATCCGAAGAATAGGGGAGGTCTCCGGCCCGTCTACCGGAAACGCCAGATCAGCCCGCCAGGCGTGCCTCGCGCGGCGGGGAAAGCCGATTCGTACGCCGGCTCCAACACCTTTCCGCCACCCCGAGTCGATCCCGAAGGGAGCGTCTCCCGGCCACACACGACCGACCTCGGCGAACAGGGTCATGCCCAGATCCAGCGTGCTGGGGGGCCACGGAAACACGATGCGGTCCTCGAACACGAAGCGGGCAGTCCGCCCACCCGGGTAGCGATCCTCGGGGAGTGCCCTGAGGCCCTCGCGCCCACCGAGACTCATCTGGTACGGCATCGTGGTGTCCCACCCGCCCGCGACAGACGCGCGCAGGAAGAAGGTCTGCCCCGGTAGCCCGTCGTTTCGCAGGTAGGCGACCAGTTCCGCGTCGGCGAGCACGTCTTCCCATCCGTTGTCGGCCCGCCGGGACTCCAGGTACGCGCCGCCGTGCAGAATCCCTGTGCCCAAAGGCGCGGTGAAGCTGGCGTTCGCCCGACCGAAGAACTCGTCCGCTCCGGTCGCACCATCCGGGATCAAGACACCAAAGCCCCGTCCAACCGAGGCACCGAGAAAGTATCCGTGGCCAACGAGAAGGCGGTCTCGTAGTGCGTCGATACCGAAGTACTCCTGAAACCGGATCTGGCGAGCACCGAGGTGAAGCCAGACCCGAGTCCCGGCACGCTCCTCGACCTGGCGGGCGAGCGAGCTCGGAATGCCCCCGGGGTATGGCACCAGGTTGTCCAGGTTGTCGTCCGAGGCAGCTTCGATGACGCCGAAGCGAGTCACATCTCGCGACAGCGTGAGGCCCGCAATCACGGATCGTCCCCGACCGCCGAATCGCTGCGCGGCGGAGAACTCGATCACCTCCCGGAACTGAGGAGCAACCACCTGGCTCAACAGATCACCTGCAGGTGTCCCGTACGAGTAGAAACTGGTGCCGCGACTGTATCCCTGACGGATCGAGAACCGGCCGGTCTCCCCGATGAACGGGTAGCGGATGTACTGATTGAAAAAGCTACCTGGTCGGTCTCGCCCGACCTCGATGCTCGCGTCCGTGCGACCGAACAACCGGGGGGTAGACACGCGGACGGACTGGGTTCGGGTTTCGAGGCGCGACCTGTGAGTGAACTCGGCGAAGATGCCCTGGCCAAGGAAGTTCTCTTCTGTGACCTCGAACTTCTCGAGGTTCGGGCCGCCGTCATACGTGACGCCAACGTCGACCTGGGTAGACCATTCGTCCTGGGCACTCACCGTGACCAATCGTCCACCACCCCCGTCGGCCTGGGATGTGACGCGGGCATTGGTCAGAAAGCTGTACGACTCGAGAAGCCGTTCGGACTCAGTAGCAAGGAATTCGTCGAAGCATTGTCCTTCGCGCAGGAGAATCTCCCGCCGGATGAAGGACTCCTGTGTCCTGATGTGCACCACGTTCATGAGCCGATACGTCCACGCCAGCACACCGATGTTCGTAGAATCCGGATCGAACACCGACCCACGAACCACATTGATCCCGCTGATGGCGCCCGCCTCGCAGGTTCTGCCTGGCGGATTGACGCGCACGGTGTCCTGCTGGGCCTGTACGGATGGACCGGGCAGGAAGAGTAGCGCACACGCGGTGGTGATCAGCGCGAGACGACGCGCAGGGCTGGGTGCGATGGACAGGCCTTCGCGCCACGACCGCCGGGAATCACCGGACAAGACGAAGACGTGGATAGGCGTTACCCGGGCAGACGTGCGGTTTCAATCTCCGCACAAGATACCGCACTCAGGCCTCTGGTGTTCGCGCGGCAGGGGATACGACCGCCTTGGGAGTGGCGCTCAGAAGACCCGCGCAAACGCGTTCCGGCGGTACGAAAGCTCATTGCCACCCGCGTACGGGAACGCCGACGCGCGGAACGCGCTCCAGGAAGCATGGACCCGAGCCAAGTCCGCGTCGGACGTCGCCTGATCCTGGAG
>JAKMDG010000305.1 GCA_022428035.1 Longimicrobiales bacterium | reverse complement strand
GGTCGTCGACACCCCCAGGGGCCGGCCCGTGTGCTGCTCCGAGTGGCAGCTCGACACCCTCGTGCCATCCTAGATACGGTGAAGTAGCCGGCCCGTTCTGCCCCCGGCCTGAAGCTGCTCTCTAACGTCTCGGAATTCTGCTGCCGCACCCGCCTCCTGACAAATCAGAAGCGTTACCCGACGCTACCGACCAGCCTCCGCGGACAGCAGCAATTCCTTGTTAGGTTGCCCGCCGCGTGCGATCTTATCGATAAGATTAGCCGGAGAAACCGATGGTCAAGCCAGCCACAACCAAGCTTTCGACGCGCGGACAGGTCGTTATCCCTGAGGAGATCAGGAACCGTCTCGGCCTCGAACCGGGTGCCCAGTTCGTGGTCATTGGGGAAGGCGATGTCGTCGTGCTCAAGACACTCACTGCGCCGCGGCTCGAAGAGCTGAAGTCACTCTTGGATAAGGTCCAGGATGCGGCCAAAGCGGCTGGCGTCACCCCTGCGGAAGTCGAACGGGCGATCCAGGAGGTCCGCGCCTCGAAGTGAGGATCGTCCTCGACACTAACGTCGTGGTGTCCGCGGCCTTCTTCGGAGGTCCACCCCGTGGCGTGGTCGACGCATGGATCGATGGGCGGCTCCAGGTCGCGCTCTCATCATCGATATTCGATGAGTACTTGACGGTCTGCGACCGCATGCGGATCAAGTACCCGGAGGCCGATTACCAACCACTCCTCACGGCCCTCCTCGCTCACGGAGCCCTGCTGCCTGATATCTCGGCCAGTACACCGATTACCGATGACCCCGACGACGACAAGTTCATGACGTGCGCTCACCAGTCCGGCGCCATCGTGGTCTCGGGCGATCGTCACCTTATCGCCGCGAGTGGCTGGAGAGGCGTCGAAGTCCTCACTCCAGCACAGTTACTGGCCACGCTGGCCAGCTAGTCTTCCGGGCAACCTAACTCTCTTTATACAGCTTCAGTCTGTCCCAAGAGTCTCTTTCTCGCCACAAGCTTAGGAGCATCCCCACACCGGCATCTCACCGAACGCACCGTCAGGTAAGGAGACTAGAGCCCTCCCCTGCACGGTTAACGCCCGTGCTTTAGGACATTATGCGGCTCGGTCCGACGGAGCAGCACGAAGGAAAGTCCCAAGCTCACACGGACAGGCATCCCGGCTGCGGCTCATCAGAAGCCTCTGAGCGACTCATAGCTTCACTTAGGGCTACACGACGACACCGTGGCTTCGTACATCAGAGCCCCTCGATCGTTTAGGCGGGCGGCAGGTGCACCAGGCTGCCTGAGACACTACGCCGCGAAACACCCCCACGCGCGCGCGAAACGGCCCTCAGAGCGACGAGTTCAGGGCGAAGGGGGTTGGCATGGGTGTAATACAGAGCGCCGCGCTAACGTGATTCAGCGCCACTGCTCGAAATCCAGATCGGGCCAGTGGCGGCGAGCGAGCGGCCGAAAAGGCTTCGGGGACGGGCGAAGAAGCGGCGGGTAAGATCCCTGTAGGCAAGAGGATTGTGCACACTGATACGAAAAACGGCCAGCCCCGAGAAGGACTGACCGTTTCCGTAAGTCGTTGTGCTGCTTTAGCTCCGGCGACAGGACTCGAACCTGTGACCCGCTGATTAACAGTCAGCTGCTCTACCAACTGAGCTACGCCGGAATTGACCCCCGCAAGTGCTCTGTGCCGCGGGGCATAAATAAGGTTCTGAGCGAGAACAGTGTCAACCAGTTTGGCCGCTTCGCATCCGCCTCCCAGTCGACGCCTTGGTCAGAATGCTCCAGACAGCTGGGCCAACGTCGTGCGCTCGCGACCACAGCGCCTCGTGCCTGCGTAGACCAACTCGGGCGGCGTCCTTGAAATGCAGCGACGCGAAGGCGGGACCTCTGTGTGGGTAGGGGCGCTCAAACCAGTGAAACCCTGTCAGGACTGCCTGTGGTCCGGAGGGTCCGGAGAACACGGTGAAGTCTGGAGACCAGCCGCCCAGCGGTGCGGAGCGAACTTCTAAATGACCGGACTCGAGCAGCCCGGCCAATAGTTCGATCCGGTGTGCGCGACGAGGATCTGCGCCGATGAGCCGCGCTTCGCTATCGAGGGTGAGTGCGTTCAACTCAGCGATCAGGACGCGGAAGTGCTCTACATGTCTCAGCTCCGCTGCACCCAGGTCGAACGTGCTTAGGCGGACGCGTGTCACAGCGGTCGCGATGTCGGTGGATCGAATGGCGAGCGCGCCAAACACGTCACGGAAATCGGGTCGACTCCTCTCGTCCATCATGACAGCGGGCTGAGACGAGAGCTCAGGAAGGATCAGATCCATGGGCCACGATCGCCGAGCGCATGGGGCGGACCCATGGAGGGGTGGGACTGGCTACCAGTAACGGGTCCGATTGGCCCAGGCGTCCGCTTCCATCTCGATATCAAGCTCGGTCTGATGGCGACTACCCGCCGGGACTTCATGGCAACGCCGGCATCGGGCCTCGTAGGTCTCCGCTCCCCCCACCTGAATGATCGGGCTCTCCGCTGGCGCGGGCTCGCCGTTGATCAGCCTCTGATTTCGGGTCGCGAGGTTGCCACACTGAGTGCAGATCGCGTGCAACTTGTCGACCACCTCGGCGCTTGCCATGAGATCTCCCATGGCCCCGAACGGTAGGCCACGAAAATCCAGATCGGTACCGGCGACGATCACGCGCACGTGTCGGTTCGCCAACCACTGTACGACGGAGAGGATTTCCTCATCCAGAAACTGGGCTTCATCAATCCCGACGACGTCGGTCTCTGGATTCACGAGTGCTCGGATTTCGCGAGCATTTCCCACTGGCTGGGCCTCGATCCTCGTCCCATCGTGGGAGGTGAGGTGACCTGGCCCACCGTACCGGTAGTCTACGTGTGACTTGAAGACCTGAATCCGCTTTCGTGCAATGACGGCACGTCGAACCCGGCGAAGGAGTTCTTCGGACTTGCCGCTGAACATTACGCCTGAGATCACCTCCACCCAGCCATCGTGCCCACTCGGATGCATCAGTCCGGCAGCTCCGGGAAACGGGACATCGGGAACACAAACCACTCCCGACGTGTCACGATCTTCATACCTGGCATAGCAGTGTATCACCCATGCGCCCAAGTTTACGCGGCACAACTCGGCGCGGCCACCAAGCGCCGGAGTGCGGAGGTATGGGCTGCGCTGGAGTGGGCAAGGGCGACGACCGCTTTTCTGACGAACGAGCAATCAGACTTTTCATGAATACTGTCTACCATCGACTCCCTCGTGCACTTGCGGCCGTGTTGGCCCTGGGGGCCTTCGTCATACCTCCGCCGGCCGAATTGTCCGCCCAGGGCGGACAGCCACCCAAGCTGGTCGTCGCCATCGCGATTGATCAGCTCCGTGGCGATCTGCTCGAACGGTATGGCCCGGCCTTCACCGGTGGATTTCGCCGCCTGCTTGATGACGGTCGGTATTTCACTCAGGCGTCACACGCACATGCCCGGACGGCGACGGCTCCAGGGCACGCGACGCTGACCACAGGCGTGTACCCTTCGCGCCACGGTGTCATCGCGAACAGCTGGCAACAGCGCAACGGTATGCAGTGGCAATACATGTATGCCGTGGGCGACGCTGACAGTCCGATCGTCGGCTTTGAAGATGAGCCTTTGCTCGAGGGGCGCTCCCCTCGGAACCTCCTTCGCGAAGGGTTGCCCGACTGGATGGGCGCGGTCGATGAAAGTGCACGGCGGGTATCGATTTCCAGAAAAGACCGCGCTGCGATCCCGATGGGGGGTCGCAACTCCGAGGATGTGTACTGGCTACTGCCTGAGGTGGCGCAGTTCATCACTTCGACCCACTACCGGGACCGGTACCCCGGATGGCTGCGTGGCTTCAATGAAGAGGTCATGCCCGGGATCTTCGGTGACCAGGTTTGGGAGTCACTGATACCCGAGGAGTTCGCCCACTTCGCCCGGGCTGATTCCGCAGATTACGAGTTCGACGGTGTGCACACGACGTTTCCTCACGTCAGCAAGGAGGAAAACGCCGCGGACACCAGCCTCGTCCAGCACTACGTCTGGGGCTCCGACCGACCCGCAGCGGACAACGCTGTCATGGCGCTGGCCGAGGTCGCGCTTTATGAGCTCGAACTGGGTCAGCGTGACGAGACGGACTATCTGGCGCTGTCTCTATCCGTCACCGACCGGATGGGACACCAACATGGCCCGTTCAGTCCTGAAGTCTTCAGCATCCTGCTCAACGTGGACCGCTTACTAGGTGACTTCTTTGTGTTGCTCGACGAAGAGGTCGGCGAGGGCCGATGGGTTGTCGGTCTGTCGGCCGACCACGGCGTCGCCACCATGCCGGAGTACGCGCGGGAGCTGGGTAACCCAGAGGCCGAGCGCATTCAGCGGGACTCGCTGCTGCAGCAGATGAATCCGATCATCACCGAGGCGTTACAGGCGGGTGGCTCGCCTCTGGTCGTCTCAGAGCGAATTGCCGGGGAAATCGAGGCCACTGGGGTAGCGACCAGGGCCTACACACACCACAGCCTGACTCGAGGCGCACCGGCTGACTCCTTCGCCGTTCTATACCGCAACTCCTACTTCCCGGGCCGGGCCTGGGACACGCTCAGCCGCTGGGAAGTGGACCTTCGTTACGGCGAGGGCGATAACGTCGGCCATCGAACGGGCACGAATCATGAGACAGCGTATTGGTACGATCGCTGGGTGCCCATGATTTTCATGGGTGCGGGAGTGACCCCCGGCGTGTCTGATATCCCCGTCTACACAGTGGATTTTGCGCCCACCCTGGCCGGACTGGCCTTCATCCCGTTTCCGGATGACCTGGACGGCCGCCGTCTGTTTTAGCCGGCAGATTTTTTTATAAACTTCGATCTTATCGATACGCCCCTCGGAGGAAGACCCGAGGGGCGTTTTCTTGCGCTATTACTTGAACATTGACATATGAGCGTGCGTTGCATTAATAAGTAAGTTCGTGTGTAAACAAATGAACTCTCGATCCGTCCGAGGCGCTCAACTGGCAATGACCAGCCGACCTTCACTGTGCTCTCCGGGGCGGATCGTCGGCGTGCATCCGCTGGCGCGGCAGACAGCATCTCCACGATCCCAGCTAATCACGTGGTTGGCATCCTGGGCCCTGGTAGCCTACGAGGAAGCATGACAGCGCAAGAAGAAAGAGCGGGGTGGACTATTCAGGAGGCGGAGCGCCTTCTCACGTCGCTCCAGGGTGTCGTGTCCGCCCGCGTGGTGGCGCGACCTGGGGGCGAGGTGGATGAGATACATCTACTTACGACCCACGAGGTGCGTCCGAAAGCCACCGTTCGCAATGTGGAATCGGCGTTATATGCCCATCTCGATCTGAGCGTGGATCACCGGAAGATCTCCGTGGCGCAGACAGATGAGGGTTCGGCATTAGAGATCCCAGAACCGGTTCTTCCGGTCCATATCATGCCGGAGCCGCGGCCGCGGGAAAGCCGTTTGCTCTTCTACAGTCACCAGGTTGAGACCGAGCGCTCGAACCAGGTGAAGCACCGTGTGGAAATCGAATGGCACGGGCAGCGTTATGTCGGTGAGGCGAGTGCTGCCGACCTGCCTCGCCCCAAACTTGAAGCCGTGGCGAACGCGACCATGAATGCGGTCCAGGAGGCGCTCCGAGAAAATCTCCCGGAGGGTCGTCGGGCCGTCACGCTGTCTCTGGACGGTGTGAAGATCGTGGACGCCTTCGACAGGAAGTTCGTGCTCGTCGCCGTGCATGCCATGTCGGGCCGTAACCTCGCGCGCCTGGCTGGGACGACGGTTACAGACGAGTCGACGGATCGCGCTGCGATCCTGGCAATGCTACAGGCTACGGATCGCTGGATCCGTGGTCACGTGGATTAGGGCTCCGTAACGAGCCCCCCCCCCCACTTTCAGGAGGAACAAGGACCCCCTCGGTCTGCCGAAGCGAAGAAGAGCGGTTGAGCGAAGCGCAAGCAGCGCCCATAGCGGATAAGTCGGGTTGCTGACTCTCATTTAAAGGAGGTCGCGCAATGTTCAGCTCTTTTGTTGATCTATTCGGATCAGTTTTTTCACTGCTGTCTAACGGCTGGGTTACCTGGTAAGGGAGATCGAGGGGGTTTCCGAACTCTGATGATTTCTGGGCGAGTTCAACGCTACGTAACGGGCATCATGGCCCTGGCTATGCTGTGCCTTGTGGCTACCGATTGGGGTTCGCTCTTTGCGCTTCCTGCGTCGGCCCTGCTGGGGCTGGCGGGGTTGATTTCTATTGCAGTCTTCTCAGAGTCACTCGCGATCGGCTTGAGCGTTGGAGGAGGCTCGAGCTCCATAACGTTCTTGCCATTGCTAGCTAGCGTTCAGCTCTTTGGCCCCGCGGCGGGCGTGGCGCTCATCGTTCCAACAATCGCTTTTGCTGAGGCCGTGGTCCGTCGCAAACAGCCGGTCAAGGTTGCGTTCAACATCGCGTTGGCGATCGTGGCGACAACGGCGGGTGGGGGTGTCTTCTCGATGCTCGGCGGTCATGCCCTCAATGGGCTGGACGATCCTCAAATCGGTAGCCAGTTCCTGCCGTTCGTTGTATTCGGAATGACCTGCTTGATCGTCAATCATGCCGGGGTCTCGCTTGCGATTACCCTCAGCCAGGACCTGCCGTTCCGGAGGGTGTTCGACCGGGTGCTGAGCAACTCCGGAGCGCGGTTGAACGACATTCTCATCAGCCCCATCGCCTTGGCCGTTGCTTTCCTGTACGTGCAGTTTGGCATTGCTGGGATCTTGGTGATTCTTCTCCCGATGCTTTTCATTCGATACTCATATCTGACCACCTCGAAGCTTCGAGAGTCGAATGAGGATCTACTGACGGCGCTCGTCAAGGCGATCGAAACACGTGACCCATACACGTCCGGGCATTCGCAGAGAGTTTCACTTCTTGCGGGGCAGATTTCGGAGGCAATGGGCCTAAGCCGCATCCTGGTAGAGCGGGTTAAGATGGCGGCGTTGCTGCACGACATCGGGAAGATTGAGGCTGTGTACACCGATATCCTGCGCAAGCCTGACGCCCTGACCCCGGAAGAGCGCAGTGTGATTGAATCACACGTGATCAAGGGTGAGCAGCTGCTGCGGGATTTAGCGTCGGTCCCTGATGACGTGGTCAAAGCGGTCCGGCATCATCATGAGCGTGAGGACGGCACCGGATACCCTGATCGGCTGACTGGTCCTCAGATTCCGGTCGGCGCCAAGGTTATTGTCATTTGTGATGCCATTGACGCCATGCTGTCCGATCGTCCTTACCGGAAGGCTCTAACTTTCGGCGTCGTCCTAGAGCAACTCGCTGAGCATTCCGGTACCCAATTCGACGAGTCGATCGTCAAAACTTTGGTCAGCTCCGATATTCTCTCTGCTTACGTGGAGACAATGCGTGCGCACCGTGAGGCCGCGGCAGTCGCCCCGTCGCAGGAGGTTCAGATGATACCGTTGCCGATTGCCGCGATGGCCCCGGTCCGTCCACAAATGACCCGAGGCGTCAACTAGGTCCCTCGCGTGATCTAAGCTCGACGTGGAGTGCCTCGAGTTCACGTTGGCGCACGGAAAGGTGGAGATCGCGGGCGACGGACAGGGCCTCATTGACGACTGCGATCGCTCCCAGAGTCCGCGACCATCGAAGCTGTTTCTTGACCAGGAGGGTCACGGCCTTGAGCCAGGCC
>JAKMDG010000270.1 GCA_022428035.1 Longimicrobiales bacterium | reverse complement strand
GTGTCCAGCATCCCTGGCCGAAGAGCGCCGCCTGCTGGTCACCCGCGACACCCTGGATCGGAGCCTCGAGCCCGAGGTGCTCGGCCACGCTCATGCCGAAGTCACCCGAGCTGGGCCGAACCTCTGGCAATAGTCCGGCTGGAACACCAAGGAGATCGAGTGCCCAGTCGTCCCATGTGGCGTCGTGCAGATTGAAGAGCATCGTCCGTGACGCGTTGGTCGGATCCGTCACGTGCGACGCGCCATTGGTGAGCCGGGAAATCAACCATGAATCGATCGTCCCGACGGCGAGGTCACCGGCCTCGGCTCGGGCTCGAACGCTCGGATCGGTTTCGAGTAACCACGCGATCTTCGTTCCCGAGAAGTACGGGTCGAGAACCAGTCCGGATCGACGCCGAACCTCAGCCTCATGCCCGGCAGCCTTGAGCGCCCTGCACATCGGCTGTGTCCGGCGATCCTGCCAGACAATGGCTCGATGCACCGGTTCCAGAGTCTCCCGGTCCCACAGCACGACCGTTTCTCTCTGGTTCGTGATCCCGATGGAGCGAATGTCCGCACTGGAGGACGCAGCGTCTATAGCTACGCGCGCAACGCGACGCGTCACGTCCCAGATTTCGTTGGCGTCATGCTCGACCCAGCCGGGCTCCGGGAAGTACTGCGTGAACTCCGAATAGCCCCGCCCCAGCACACGGCCATCCGCACCGATCACGAGGCACGTCGTGCCCGTGGTTCCCTGATCGATCGCGAGAACGGCGGGAACAGTCATGACGTCACTCCGAGGGATTGGGGGTGATCGCTCCGAAGGCATAGCGGAAGCCCGCGTCGGCCAGAAGTTCAAGGAACGCTGCGACCGGGAAGCCGACGACGGCATAATAATCACCGTCGATCGAGTCGACCAACGCCGCCCCCAGACCCTGAATCCCGTAACCGCCTGCCTTGTCCATCGGCTCTCCCGTTGCCACGTAGGCCGCGGCCGTGTCCCGGTCGTAGCGCTGCATCCGCACGGTCGTGGTGGCGACCGAACCGAAAACGCCCCCGGGCCCGGCCAGGGAGATGCCACTCAGCACCTGGTGTCGGCTCCCCGAGAGACCAACCAGCATCTCGACTGCCGCCGCTTCGTCAGCCGGCTTTCCCAGCACCTGGCCAGCGTGCACGACCACGGTGTCACCCCCTACGACGAGGGCATCACCGTCGCGAGGGAATGCGGCCTCCGCCTTGGTCCGCGCGAGACGTTCCACATAGTCGTGTGGGGTCTCCCCCGCCCGATACGACTCGTCGACATCTGCCGGCCGGACCTCGGCCACGATGCCGAGCTGTCTCAGAACATCCGCACGGCGCGGGGACTGAGAAGCCAGAATGATGCGGATCTCCTCGAGCCGGTCGCTCATCGCTCAAGGACCAGAGTAACCGGTCCATCGTTGACGAGCGTGACCTCCATCGACGCTCCGAACTCGCCCGTCTCGACCGATCCCCGGCAGCGGGCTCTCAACTCATCTACGAAGTGCTCGTAGAGCGGGACCGCGGTCTCCGGGTCGGCGGCGCGCACAAAGCTTGGGCGCCGACCCTTCTTCGTATCGCCATAGAGCGTGAACTGACTGACGACAAGCAGGTCGCCGCCGATGTCATCGAGCGAGCGGTTCATCTTCCCTTCGTCGTCAGGGAAGACGCGAAGCCCAACGACCTTGTCCGCCATCCATGAGACGGCTGTCGGGTCGTCACCCTCCGTGAAGCCCACCAGCAGCATATGACCACGCCCCACCCGCCCCACCTCGGCGCCGCCCACGCAAACCGCAGCGCGTGACACCCTTTGAAGAACGACCCTCACAGGTCGGTCACTCGACCGTAACAGACTTCGCGAGGTTGCGTGGCTGATCGACGTCTGCACCACGCATGACGGCGATGTGATACGCGAGAAGCTGGAGGGGAATCGTGGTAAGGACCGGTAACAGGTGCGGTAACGTGTGCGGCACCTTGATCATGTGATCGACTTTACCCTCGAGTTCCGGAGCGTCGTCCGAGACGATCGCGATGATCCGGCCGGCCCGCGCTTTCACCTCTTCAATGTTGGATACGACCTTGGGATAGATCGGATCTCGGGGGGCGAGAACGACGACAGGCATGTCTTCATCGATCAGAGCGATCGGCCCGTGCTTCATCTCCGCAGCCGGATATCCCTCCGCGTGGATGTAGCTGACTTCCTTGAGCTTGAGGGCTCCCTCGAGGGCCACCGGGAATTGATATCCGCGACCCAGATACAGGAAGTTCTGAGCGTCCTTGTAGAATTTCGCGAGCGCCTCGATCTCCTCGTTCAGCTTCAGCACTTCCTCGATCTGCTCGGGGAGGACCTGCAGATGCTGAACGATCTCATGGCCCCTCGCAGCCGACATATCCCGCCGACGCGCCATGAACAGCGTAAAGAGGGAGAGCGCGACGAGCTGGCTCGTAAATGCCTTCGTCGATGCCACCCCGATCTCAGGTCCCGCATGCAGGTAGAGCCCGAAATCGGTCTGGCGAGTGATCGTCGAGCCCACGGCATTGACGATGCCCATCGTGGTCAGTCCGCGACGTTCGGCTTCCTTGAGCGCAGCAAGCGTATCCGCCGTCTCGCCGGACTGGCTGATCGCCAGCGTCAGCGTCCCGTCTTCAAGGACGGGGTTCCGGTATCGAAATTCAGATGCATACTCGACCGTCACCGGGATCTTCGCGAGCTCTTCGATCATATACCCGCCCACCAGACCCGCATGCCAACTCGTGCCGCATGCCGTGATGACCACGCGCTGCACACGACCGAGGTCGAACTGGTGCTCGACGATGCCACCGAGCCTGGCATCTCCCTCCTCGGGAAGGAGACGTCCCCGCATCACATCGGAGATACTCGCGGGCTGCTCGTAGATCTCCTTGAGCATGAAGTGCTCGTAGCCGCCCTTCTCGATCGAGTCGAGATCCCACGTCACCTCGTGGACGCCACGATCAACCTCCTCGCCTCCCAGATGGTAGGTGCGGTACCCGTCAGGCGTGAGCACGGCGTAGTCCCCATCGTCGAGATAGACGACGTCACGGGTCGCCTCGATGACCGCGGCTGCGTCAGAGCCGGCGAGCATCTCACCGTTCTTCCCCACCCCGATGAGCAAGGGACTCCCATTTCGTGCTACGACGATCTTGTTCGGGTCTCGAGCCGAGATGACGGCAATGCCGTAGGCGCCGTCGACCTGGCGAAGAGCGGCGGCAACGGCATGCTCCAGTGGCTCGCCGTCCTGCCACAGGTAGTCTATGAGGTGAACGACAGTCTCTGTGTCAGTCTCGGACGCAAAGGTGTACCCCTCAGAGACCAGCTGCTTCCTGATCACGTCTGCGTTCTCGATGATCCCGTTGTGCACGATCGCGATGTCGCCGTCATTCGACGCATGCGGGTGCGCGTTCGTCTCGTTGGGAGCTCCGTGTGTCGCCCAGCGGGTGTGCGCGATACCACAGGTTCCGTGCGGGGACGACACCTGTAGCGCTGCTTCGAGCGCCCGAATCTTGCCGGGTTTCTTGACGACCTGCACGTCTT
>JAKMDG010000252.1 GCA_022428035.1 Longimicrobiales bacterium | reverse complement strand
GCACGCACCCCGAGGCACCATACCTGTGCATCGGTGAGGCGTTGTCCTTTCACCAGGGGCTCGGACCCGCCCGCAAGGCGGCCCGGCTGACGTATTTGCGCGATTACTGGGCAAATCCGCTGCTCGAGCACGACAACGTCCGACTTCACACCAGCCAGAAACCCGGATTCGCCTGCGGGATCGCCAATGTGGAAGTCGTCGGCATCGAGCCCGATGACCTGCGGGATTACCTGTGGGACAGCCATCGCATCATCGTCGTGAGCATCAACCACGCCGAATTCCGTGGACTGCGTGTGAGCCCGAGTGTGTACACGACGCCGTCCGAACTCGACCGCTTCATTGACATCATGAGCGATGTGGCCAGGAACGGCATACCGGCGTGACCGGCGCCCGCTGGACCACACTCGTACTGTCACTCGGCCTGCTCGCCGCTCCTGCGGAGGGGCAAGCCACGTTTTCCGTGGACGACGTCATGTCGTTCTCGTTCGCATCCTCGCTCGTCGCGTCGCCCGCGGGTGATCGGATCGCATGGATCGAGAACGAGGAGGGCGAGCGCAACATCTGGGTCGCCGAGGGTCCGGATTGGCAAGGTCGTGCGCTGACCACGTACGCCGGTGACGATGGCCAGGAACTCGCCGGGCTGACCTTCTCTCCGGATGGTGACCGGGTCTTCTGGATTCGTGGTGGAGCACGGAACAGGCAGGGTGAAGTCCCCGACCCGCTGTTCACACCTGACGAGGAGGGTCGAGCTGTCTGGTCTTCATATTTTGCTCAAGGTGATCCTGTCCATATCGTTGACGGAGGGAGTTTTACAATATCGCCAGACGGCGGCCACGTCGCGTATTCCGAGGGACGTGAGATCTTCCTGCTGGCGCTCGAGGCGGATGCGGAGCCCGAGCGGATCGCCCGAATCCGCGGAGGCGCCGGGAGCCTGAGATGGTCACCCGATGGATCGAGACTGGCCTTCGTGAGCGGTCGAGGAGATCACGCATTCGTCGGAGTCCTGGCCCTCGGGGAACGTAAGGTCACCTACATGGATCCGAGCGTAGCGAGTGACGGGTCACCTGCGTGGAGCCCGGATGGCCGGCAGATCGCCTTCCTGCGCATTCCCAACGAACGGGTCGTCCACATGTTTGCGCCTCGCCGGGAGGCCCTGCCCTTCTCTGTTCGCGTCGCAGACGTGGAGACTGGACAGGGGCGCGAGGTATGGCGCGCTCCGGAGGGTGTCGGTAGCGCCTTCAGCGGGGTCAATGCATCTGGCCAGCTCTGGTGGGGGGCGGGCGATCGCCTCGTTTTTCCGTGGGAAGGTGACGGCTGGAAGCACCTGTACAGCCTGTCGACGTCCGGTGGCGACCCAACGCTGCTCACTCCGGGGGCCTTCGAAGTCCAGTTCGCCTCGATGTCTCCCGACGGTAGATCGGTCATCTACGACTCGAACCAGGACGACATCGACCGCAAACACGTCTGGCGGGTTGATATCACCGGCGGTCGCCCTGAGTTGGTCACGCCGGGCGCCGGAGTGGAATGGGGTGCTGTCATGACGGCGGGCGGAACCGTGGCGTTCCAGGCGGCGTCAGGGACTGAACCGGCGCACACCGTAGTGCTGCGTGACGGTGAGCGACATCGGGTGAGCCCCGACCGACCCCGTAGCTTCCCCGCCGACCACATGGTCGAGCCCCAGCAGGTCGTCTTCAGCGCCTCGGACGGGATGCAGATCCACGGCCAGCTCTTTCTGCCCCCGGACATGCGCGCGGGCGACCGTCAGCCGGCGGTGCTCTTCTTCCACGGCGGATCGCGCCGGCAGATGCTCCTGGGCTTCCATCATCGAGGCTACTACCACAACACGTACGCCATGAACCAGCTCCTGGCGAACGCGGGATATGTGGTCCTTTCGGTCAATTACCGCAGTGGGATCGGTTATGGCATGGAGTTCCGCGAGGCCGAGAACTACGGGGCGACCGGGGCCAGCGAGTTCAACGATGTCATGGGCGCAGGCCTGTATCTGCAGTCCCGGCCCGATGTCGATCCGGACCGTATCGGACTCTGGGGTGGCTCGTACGGCGGCTACCTCACGGCGATGGGCCTGGCTCGAGCGTCCGACCTCTTCGCAGCGGGAGTCGACATCCACGGGGTGCACGACTGGAACGTGGTGATGACCGGCTTCCGGCCTTCCTACGAACCGGAGGACTATCCCGAGTTCAGCCAACTCGCGTACGACTCGTCACCGATGGCGTTCATGGATGGCTGGACGTCACCCGTCCTGCTGATCCACGGTGACGACGATCGGAACGTCCCCTTCTCCGAGACGGTAGACGTCGCGGAAGCGCTGTCTCGCCGTGGTGTCGAGTACGAACAGCTCATCTTTCCGGATGAGGTACACGGGTTCCTGCTGCACCGGAACTGGGTGGCGGCCTTCGAGTCGACGCTTTCGTTCTTCGACCGCAAGCTCAAACAACGTCCGGTGTCCTGAGGATCACACACATGCTGACTTCCCTGGCCGTCGCAGGCCTGATCTCCCTCTTCACGCCCGGGCCCACCACACTGTGCGTGGACGGTATACCCGTACCGGTGCCCGTGGATGACAATCTGCAGGAGGTGTACGAGTCGGGTCAGTCCTACACGGACTTCCTCGATCACGCGACCAGCCGTGCCGACCTCTGGCACGGCAACACCGAGAAGTCCGAGGGCATTGACCCGGTACTCGTCGCTCGAGCGCGCGCTGTAGCGGGTAACTGGAAGTTCCTCGCCGTGGCCATCGACGCGTGCTCCGACTCGGTCAGCACGATTCCGTATCTCGCCCAGCTCGTGGCGATGGTGGACGGTCTGGACATGCGCGTCGTGGACCCGACGACAGGTCGCAGCATCATGGAGTCACACCCGACGCGCGACGGCCGGGCCTCGACCCCGACCGTTCTGCTCCTGGACGCGCACTTCGAGGAGGCCGGCTGCTTCATCGAGCGGCCGCCGGAGCTGAAGACGTGGATTCTGGAGGAGGGCTTTTCCAGCGAGGAGATCTACCCCCGGAAGATGGCGTGGTACGACGAGGACGCCGGACACCACACGGTCCAGGCGTTCGTGGAGATGCTGGAGGCTGCGGTCACGGGCGGCGAGGCCCTCTGCCGATAGGGGGCGCCACAGAGACCGGCGGCCACAGTCCTCCCGAAGCTCTTCGTCATTGTGAGATGATGGGAGGCAAACCCTGCGCCGCCAGGAGTCGGTTGAAGTCTGCCATCTCACCCGCCTCCAGCTCTTCCCAGCTCCCCAGGTGCTGCTCGAGCAACTCGACATAGATGTCGCGCACCTCGAGCATCTGATCGGTCGGCCGGTGACCGGAGCCGCTTGAGTACCCGGCCAGACTGGCGATCTTCGCCCACAGCTGACGTGGCCAGCGGATCGTGTCCTGACGGGCCGTGCCTCCGCTCAGCCGCAGGTCGAAGAGCTCCATCTCGAGCCCGACGAGGGCGGCGTTCAGGGCCTCGCCCGCATCGACGACATCCGCGTAGCGTGGATCACCGGACAGGCGTGCCTCGAGGTCCACGATGCCCTTCCGAGCCCACTCGATTCGGTTGATCAGTTGTGCTGTCGAATCGCTCATCTCCCGCAGCTCCAACTGCAGCTCGAGCTGAGCGAGCATGTCAGCCGAGGAGACGTCCGAGTCGGGGTCCGGCCGCACGGTCAGCGTCGTCAGGTGCTCCTCGCCCTCAGCGAGGAGTCGTACGGTGTACTCGCCGGGGACCGCGATGGGTCTCACCGGCCCACCATCCGGGGGCGGGCGCCAGCCGGAGGTGCCCACGTCGACGTGGCTGTGCTCGAGCGCGGGCGTCCGGATTCTCGGTGGAGTCGATGCTTCGTGTCGCAAGTTCCACATGACCCGGTTGAGGCCGGCGCCAGCACCCCGCACGGGTAACGTCCGCACGGTCTCACCCGACGCGTCATCGATCTCCACGAGGACAGGCCCCTGGGGAGCGGACGCGAGGAAAAAGTTGATGGACGCCCCACCGTCCGGATTCTCACCGGCTGCGGGATCCCCCGGCTGTGCGGAGCGCCCCTCCCGGTTCGCGAACCGGTAGGCTGCTCTCGGCTCGAACAGGTGCACCGCCGAGGCAAGCACCGTATCGTCAAGGCCCTGGATGGCCGTGAGATCGTCGAGAATCCAGACTCCTCGTCCGTACGTCGCGACCACGAGGTCATTGAAGTGTGGCTGCACCTCGAGCCAGTACGCAGGCGCGTGAGGCATGTCCCCCTGCAGGGATATCCACCGCTCGCCGTTGTCGTACGACGCATACACGGCATTCTCAGTCCCCAGATACAGGAGTCCTGTCCGCGTCGGATCCTCCCGGACAACGCGAACGTTGCTGAACACGCTCGTGGGAATTCCGTCGCTGATCTTCCTCCATGAGGCACCGTAGTCGTCGGTCCGGTACGCGTACGGGGCGAAGTCGCCGATCTGGTGAAGGTCGACGGAGATGTACGCGACCGCAGGGTCGTGCCGTGAGGGCTCCACGTTGTTCACTGTGCCCCACTCCGGGAGGTCCGGGATGTTGGGGGTGACATCGGTCCAGGTTTGACCGCTATCGCGCGTGAGCTGCACGAGGCCGTCGTTCGAGCCGGTCCAGATCAGGCCCGGGTCGACCGGGGACTCGGCGATCGCGAAGAGGACAGACGAATAGGTGGGGCTCGCATCTTCCGTCGTGAGGCCGCCCGTCTTCTGCATCTTCGAAAGATCTGCGCGGGTGAGATCCGGGCTGATGACCTGCCAACTCTGGCCCCCATCTCGCGTCCGGTGCACGTGCTGGCTGCCCGCATAGACCGTCTCGTTGTCGTGCGGTGAAATGTGAACCGGGAAGGTCCACTGAAAGCGATAGCGCACACCTGCCGCCGCCCACCCCTCGGGGTTGTCCGGCCAGACGCTCACTGAGCGAGTGATCCCCGTCGAGATCTCATGTCGCTCCAGGATCCCCTCATAGCATCCGGACCAGACGATGTCGTTGGTGACGGTGTCAGGCACTGCGAACCCGGACTCGCACCCGCCGACCGACGTCCACGCCCCGATCGGAATCGATCCGCCGGAAAGGGTGTTCGACGGTCCGCCGTAGGACGAGCCGTCCTGTCGGTTGCCGTAGACGTTGTAGGGCACCCTGGTATCGGTGAATGCGTGATACATCTGTGCGATCGGGAGCTGTGGCGCATACCAGCTGCGCCCGCGGTTCGTGGAGATCCGAACACCCTGATCATTCCCGACGATCATACGATCCGGAAGAAGAGGGTCGATCCACATGTCGTGATTGTCGCCACCGGCCACGACCGAGTACGACACGCCCCCGTCGAGTGACTTCGTGTGCACCGTGGACATGAAGTGCACCTCGTCCGCATCGTCCGGGGCGACGGCGAGTCGCGTGTAGTACAACGGGCGCTGCGCCAGTGCGTGGTCAGCGTTCACCATCGACCACGAACCGCCACCGTCGTCGGAGCGCCACAGGGTGCCTTCGTGGTCCTCGATGGGTTCGTAGCCGCTGTTCTGATTCGTTTCGATGAGGGCGTACACACGATCCGGATCATCAGGCGTCATACCGAGACCGATCTTTCCGATTGTGCCCCGTGGTAACCCGCGTCCTTCGAGGCGCGTCCAGGTGTCGCCGCCATCACGGCTGGCCCAGAGGCCCGACTCGGGTCCACCACTCTCCCTCCCCCACGTCCAGATCTGCATCTGCCACGTAGCCGCGAAGAGGATTCGTGGATTGGACGGATCCATGACCACGTCGATCGCACCGGAGTTCGGTCCAGCGAACAGCACGCGCTCCCACGTCACTCCACCATCCATCGTCCGATAGAGGCCGCGATCTTCCTCCTGCGGTCCGTACATGTGGCCTGCAGCGGCGACGAAGACGACCTCGGGATCATCGGGATGGATCACGATCCGCCCGACACGCCCGCTCTCCTCGAGCCCCACGCGGATCCAGTTCTCGCCCCCGTCCGTAGAGCGGTAGACCCCGTTTCCGAGCGACACGTTCGAGCGGATGAACGCTTCGCCCGTCCCGGCCCAGATGACGTTCGGGTCGGACGGTGCGATCGCGATCGCACCGATCGACTGAACATCGTGATCGTCGAAGATGGGCCGCCATTGGTGACCGCCATCCTCGCTCTTGAAGATCCCCCCTGATGCCGCGCCGAAGTAGTAGACATTCGGGTCTCCAGGGACGCCTACGACGGCGCTGGTGCGATTCCCTACGGGCCCGATGTGCCTGAAG
>JAKMDG010000233.1 GCA_022428035.1 Longimicrobiales bacterium | reverse complement strand
TGAGCGTCTGGGGACCGGCGATGTTCGTGGCCGTCCTCGCGATGATCTTCACCGGCTATCCGGTGGCGTTCGCGCTGGGCGGCACGGCTCTGATTTTCGCGTTGATCGGGTCGGCAGTGGGTGTATTCGACATCCCGCTGCTCTTTGCACTACCTGAGCGGACCTTCGGCACAATGTCGAACTTCACGCTTCTCGCGGTGCCCTTCTTCATCTTCATGGGCACGATCCTCGAGAAGTCGAAGCTCGCGGAGCAATTGCTCGAGACGATCGGCGTTCTCTTTGGACGCTTCCGTGGTGGTCTGGCGATCGGCGTGATCTTTGTCGGTGCGCTGCTGGCAGCGGCGACCGGCGTGGTCGGCGCGAGTGTCACGGCGATGGGCCTGATTTCGCTGCCGGTGATGCTGCGGAACGGGTACAAGGACGAAATCAGTCTCGGTGTGATTGCAGCTGCGGGGACTCTGGGGCAGATCATCCCACCGTCCATCGTCCTGATCGTACTCGGTGATCAGATGGGTGTCCCTGTCGGGTCGCTGTTCCGCGCGGCGCTGCTTCCGGGCCTGGCGCTCACCGGTGCCTACGGTATCTACGTGGCGATCATCGCGTTCACAAAGCCTGAGATCGCCCCTGCGTTGCCTGTGGAGATGCGCATGAGTGGCGTGGAGCTGCTGAAGCGTGTAGTGCTCTCGCTGGTACCGCCGCTGGCTCTGATCGTCGTCGTGCTCGGCAGCATCTTCGCCGGCGTGGCAACGCCGACTGAAGCGGGTGCGCTCGGCTCGATCGGGGCGATCATCCTCGCCTTGCTGAATCGCTCCTTCTCCTTCGATGCACTCGACAAGGCGATGGAAGAGACGAGCCGGCTCACGGTCATGGTCATCTTCCTTCTGATCGGATCGACGGCATTCGCGCTGGTCTTCCGCGGTTTCGACGGGGACGTCTGGATCGAGACGATGTTGACGGGGATCCCCGGCGGCGCGCTCGGTTTCCTGCTCGTCGTGAACCTGGTCGTATTCATTCTCGGCTTCTTCATCGATTTCTTCGAGATCGCGTTCATCATCGTTCCGCTGATCGTACCCGCGGCCCAGATCCTTGGCGTTGATCTGGTATGGCTCGGAATTGTGTTGGCGGTGAACCTGCAGACATCCTTCCTCACGCCACCGTTCGGCTTCAGTCTCTTCTACCTGCGAGGCGTAACCCCGTCGGGTATACCGACCACGGCGATCTACCGCGGTGTCATTCCGTTTATCGCGATCCAGCTCGTCGTTCTGGCCGGTGTGATCTGGATGGCCGTACCGAAATAAGACCCATGCCGGACAGACGGTCGTCGCGGAGGGTGAGACGCGATGACGAGACGGTCTGTCCGGTGCTGGACTCCGGCTACCGTGAGCGACAGGTTGGCCCCCATGGCCACCTACACACCCTCCGAGCCCGAGTGGTCGACCATCTGGACCGGTGGCCGGCGTGCGCTGGGTCGTGACCCCACGCTGGGACCGTGGGTGAGGGAGGTGGGCACAATCCGGGTCCCTACGGCGGATGATGATCCGTTCCCGTATCTCGCGCGGACAATCTGTTATCAGCAGCTCGCCGGTAGAGCGGCGGCGACCATCCACGGTCGCTTTGTCGAGGCGCTCAAGGGAGAGGTCACGCCCCAGAAGGTGCTGCGCGTCCGTGAGTCGACGCTCAGAAAGGCGGGCCTGTCCCGTGCGAAGCTCGCAGCGATCCGGGACCTTGCGACGAAGATTCGCTCTGGTGAGGTCGAGGTGCACGATCTGGGTGAGCAGTCAGATGACGAGGTGATTGGCCGACTGGTGAAGGTCCGCGGCATCGGGGTCTGGACAGCCCAGATGTACCTGATGTTCAGGATGTATCGGCCCGATATTTGGCCGACTGGAGACCTCGGCGTACGAAACGGGTACGCCAAGGCGCATGGCCTCGCGGTGTCGCCAACCGCCAACGCACTCGAGGAACTCGGGGACGAGTATCGACCGTGGCGGAGTGCCGCCGCCTTCTATTGTTGGCGAATCCTGGAGACGGAGCTGTCATGAGCCGCAGTACCACTCAGCTGGATGATCGGCTGTACGAGTACTTCCTCGAGGTCTCACTGCGGGACGACGACATCCACCGGCGTCTGCGAGAAGAGACGGGAAGACTCGAGAACGCTCAGATGCAGATCAGCCCCGAGCAGGGGCAATTCATGACACTGCTCGTGGGCGCGATGAATGCGAAGCTCGCGCTCGAACTGGGCACATTTACTGGATACAGCGCGCTCTGCATCGCGGAGGGTCTGACGGAAGACGGTCGGCTCATCGCGTGTGACATCGACGAGGAGTGGCCGTCGTTCGGAAAGCGCTACTGGGTGGAAGCCGGGGTCGACGACAAGGTCGAGTTCCGGGCCGGGCCTGCAGCCGAGACCATGGCGCACCTGATCGCCGAAGGGATGGAGGGGGACTTCGATTTCATCTTCATCGACGCCGACAAGCGGAGCCTCGAGGAGTACTACGAGAAGGCAATGCGACTGGTGCGGCCCGGTGGTGTGATCGCTGTCGACAATACGCTGTGGCACGGCAAGGTCGTCGACTCCGAAGTACACGACGAAGACACGAAGTCTATTCGTGGCTTCAATGCCATGGTGATAGACGACCAGCGTGTGACCATGAGCCTCGTCCCGATCGGAGACGGCCTGACCCTGCTCCGGAAGAAGTAGGAGCAAAGCGAAGCGGCCCACCCTCCGTACGGAGAGCAGGCCGCCTTGTGATTCGTGTGGAGCGGTTGAGTTCTACACTCGATTGAAGGCCGAGACCTGATACGCGAGTTCGTTGCCGCTCGCATACGACCACTGCGCGTCACGGAAGGTCCGGTAGGAATCCCAGACCTGTCGGAATGTTGCGTCGGCGGCAGCCTGCTCTTCCATGTAGGCATTCGACTCACGCCATGCCGCGTCCATGATGTCCTGCGGGTACTCGCGGACGATGACGCCGTGGTCGTTGACCAGACGTTGCAGGGCCAGCGGATTGGCGTGGTCGTAGGCTGCGAGGCGATCCGCGAACGTCTCGCCGCATACGGCCTGCAGGATCTCCTGGTACGCGGTCGGAAGTTCGTTGTAGGCGTCCTGGCTGATCAGCAGACCCATTGTGACGCCGGGCTCCCACCAACCGGGGTAGTAGTAGTTCTTGGCCACCTGATAAAAGCCGAGCTTCTCGTCGTCGTACGGACCTACCCACTCGGTCGCGTCGATCGCGCCCCGCTCGAGCGCCGGATAGATCTCCGGTGCACCGAGGTTTTGCACGGTGACACCGAGCCGGGACATGATTTCGCCACCGATCCCCGGAATCCGGAACCGCAGTCCAGCCATGTCCGACAGTCCTCCGACCGGCTCGCGGAACCAGCCGCCCATTTGTCCGCCCGTCGAGTTACACGGGAAGGAGATCACGCCGAAGTCGGCGTAGATGGAGTTCAGCAGCTCGAGGCCGCCACCGTGCATCATCCACGCATACTGCTGGCGTGTGCTGAGGCCGAAGGGGATGGCCGTGTCGAACGCCAGTGCCGCATTCTTGCCGATGTAGTAGTAGCCCGGGGACACGCCACACTGGACGGTCCCCTGCATCACCGCATCCATGACCTGGAGTGCCGGTACGATCTCATTCGCCTGATAGACGCGGATCGTGAAGTTACCCCCGGTGAGCTCCTCGACACGACGAGCGACCCGGACGCCAGCGCCGTGAAGAATGTCCAGGCTTTCAGGGAAGCTGGTCGCGAGGCGCCAGTTGACGCGCGGGCCGCTGATGCCGGCTCCGCTCGCTTCCTGGGTGCCACCGGTCTCTCCTCCACCGCACGCGCCCAGCGCCGCGACACCCGCGGCTCCCGTTCCGGCCTTCTTGATGAAGTCCCGTCTCTTGATGGTCATGTCTGCCCTGTGTCTGTCGTTCGGTTCACTTCTGTGGCTGCAGCCGGCGTGGTCGTGCCCCCGACGCTTGAAGGCGGATGAAGTAACCTCGCTTCCGGCCTCGGGCAATCACTGTCTGGCGCGGACCCGGTTCCCGTCGGATACTTGCCGGACTCACGCCCTTCGTCGACTGCTGTCCCGAGGCTCCGATGCGTCGTTTTGCCCCTCAATCCATGCGTCCGCTCTTCACCCTCCTGTTCGCTCCCCTGGCCGCTGCTGTGCTGGCTGCGCCCGTGTGGGGCCAGGCTCAGGAAACGGTGATCTCGGACGGTGGCATGGTCGCGTCCCAACAATGGATTGCGAGTCAGGTGGGGGCCGATGTTCTGGCAGCCGGCGGAAACGCGGTGGACGCGGCGATCGCCACCGGCTTCGCACTCGCCGTCACGCACCCAACCGCGGGCAATATCGGTGGTGGCGGGTTCATGGTGATCCGGTTCCCCAATGGGCAGTCGACCACCGTGGATTTTCGTGAGAAGGCTCCGCTGACCTCCCATCCGGAGATGTGGCTCGATGAGAACGGGGACTACTCGTTCGAGGTGCACCATCGGAGCCACAGCGCCGTGGGTGTGCCCGGAACCGTAGCCGGATTCGACAAGGCGCACCGGCTGTACGGTGCCGCGGACTGGGCGACACTCGTGGGGCCGTCTGTCGACCTCGCGAATGACGGGTTCGAGTTGAGCGAGACGCTGGCTGGATCCATTGCGCGCTTCGCATCGGGGCGAGCCAGTCAGTATGAGGCGACCGTGGCCGCGTTTACCAACGCCGGGGCACCCTACGCAGCCGGTGACACGTGGAAGCAGCCGGACCTCGGTCGGACCCTGGAGCGAATCCAGGACCAACGAGCCGACGGCTTCTACCGAGGGGCTACCGCGCGCCTGATCGCGGCGGAGATGAGGCGGGGTGGCGGGCTCATCACCGAAGAGGACCTCGATCGGTACGAGGCTCGTGAGCGTGCTGCGATTGAGGGGTCGTATCGTGGCTATGACGTGATCTCGATGCCACCGCCGAGCTCTGGGGGTGTGGCCATTGTGACCGCGCTGAACATCCTCGAGGAGTACGACCTGGCTTCCATGGGGCATAACAGCGCCGAGTACCTCCACCACGTGGCCGAGGCGATGCGGCGGGCGTTCCGCGATCGCGCGACGTACCTGGCCGACGCGGACTTCGCGGACGTGCCGGTGCAGCGTCTGACCAGTAAGGACTACGCGACCTGGCTCCGACGCGACCTCGACTCCGAGCGCGCGTCCGTCTCGCATCCTTCTGATGTGGCACAACCGTATGAAAGCCCGGAGACCACGCACTATTCCGTGGTCGACGCCGACGGCATGGCGGTCTCCGTGACGTACACGCTGGAGTCCGGTTATGGCTCGGGTATCGTCGTACCCGGCGGTGGATTTCTGCTCAACAACGAGATGGGTGACTTCAACGCAGGCCCCGGCCTCACCAACGCCAGTGGCCTCATCGGGACGGAGCCGAACCTCGCACGACCGCAACAGCGTATGCTGTCTTCGATGTC
>JAKMDG010000222.1 GCA_022428035.1 Longimicrobiales bacterium | reverse complement strand
CCCACCCATGGTGTAATGTGGCGCCGGGTAGATGCGCATCGGCTGCTTGTACGGATTCTCACCTGTGATCTTCTCGTACATCGTGAAAAGGTTGCCGTAGCGCTCGCTGATCTCGGCCTGACCAAGTCGCGAAATGGCGTCATTGAAGTCAAGGAAGACACCGTTCTTGAGGTCACCGATCCCGTGCCCTCCGTCAACCATCTCCTTCGCACGCCGAGATGCGATGTCACGGGGCGAGAGGTTCCCGAACGACGGGTAGAAGCGTTCCAGATAGTAGTCACGCTCACCCTCGGGAATCTCGCCCGCTACGCGCCCGTCTCCAGCCTCCTTGGGCACCCAGATCCGGCCATCGTTACGAAGTGACTCGCTCATCAGTGTCAGCTTCGACTGATAGTCACCTGAGGGGGGGATGCACGTCGGGTGGATCTGCGTGAAACACGGGTTCGCGAACCCTGCTCCACGACGATGGGCTCGCCACGTCGCCGTCACGTTGCAGTGCTTGGCGTTGGTGGAGAGAAAGAAGACGTTCGAATAACCTCCGGTCGCGAGCACGACAGCATCGGCGGTGAAGGATTCGAGTGCGCCCGAGACGAGGTCACGCGTCACGATGCCGCGAGCGACCCCATCGATCATGCTCACGTCCATCATCTCGTGGCGTGTCGAGAGATCTACCGTTCCGGCGTGAACTTGCCGCTCGAGAGCCTGATAGCACCCGAGCAGGAGTTGCTGACCCGTCTGGCCCCTCGCGTAGAAGGTCCGGGAGACCTGCGCACCTCCAAATGAACGGTTCGCCAGCAGGCCACCATATTCGCGCGCAAGCGGGACACCCTGGGCGACCGCCTGGTCGACGATGTTCAGGCTGATCTGAGCCAACCGATACACGTTGGCTTCGCGCGAGCGGAAGTCTCCTCCCTTCACCGTGTCATAGAAGAGTCGGAAGACGCTATCGCCGTCGTTTTGATAATTCTTGGCGGCATTGATCCCACCCTGAGCCGCGATCGAGTGCGCTCGCCGGGCCGAGTCATGATACGTGAATGCCTTCACGTTATAGCCCAGTTCACCCATCGTGGCGGCGGCCGATGCCCCGGCCAGCCCCGTCCCCACAATGATGACGTCGTATTTCCGCTTGTTCGACGGGTTCACCAGCTTCATATCAAAGCGGTGCTTGTCCCATTTTTCGGCGATCGGCCCCGAGGGGATGTTGCTATTCAGTTCCATGTTGGACTGACCTTTCTCAGCGCGGAGACGCGCTAGGAGATGACGCCGGTCAGAACCAGCGTCGGGGGCGTTAAGAATCCGATGTAGACCGAGAAGGCGAAGCCTGCCGCGAAGGGGCGCCGAAGATGGTTGTACTTCGGGTGGCTCAGGCCCAGGGTCTGAAAGAAACTCCACACGCCATGATAGAGGTGCAGGCAGAGGGCCGTCTGGGCGATAAAGTAGACCAGAAAGATGAGCGGGCTCTGAAACGCACTCACATAATTCAGGTGAACGGCGCCCGAGACGAACGAAGAGTGCACCTGCCCCGTGGTGAAGTGCAGAATGTGGTAGACCACGAACAGCAGCAGGATCACGCCACCCCACCGCATGGTCCGCGAAGCGTAGGACAGGCTGAGACTGTCCTCCTTCGCATACCCGGATGGTCGCGCAGCGCGGCTAAGCCGAGCTAGCTGGAGTGCGGACAGGACATGGATGCCGACGGCGGCCAGAAGAACGAGACGCGCCGTCCAGAGCACGCCGCCGTGAGGAACCAGTGGATAGCCTATTTCTCTGAGAAACTCGGCATAGACATCCATCGCAAAGTGCCCGTCCGTCGCCGGAACAAGCATCTTCAGATTCCCGAGCATATGCGCAAAAATGAACCCGAAGAGTAGAACTCCGGACAGCGCCATCAGGACTTTCTTCCCGACGGTGGTCCGGTAGAGTGTCGCCACGCGGCGCATGAAAACTCCAGTAGGTGTGCGAACGTCGATCTGGGTTCGACGAGCAAGAATTAACGGTAATCGTTACCCGGGCAAACGCCCAATGAGCCGGTGGAATCTACTCAGGTGAGCACCGACGTGAACCACTCGCTCGTACGGGCCAGTGAGGCTCCGGAACCACTCTTGAAGACGGGCCCAAGGCGGGCGTTGTCACGACGCATACTCGCGTCCCACTCGACTCAGGCGGCCCGGCCGAGTTTGCCTGTCAGTTGGTTCGGTGCTTTCGGGAAACCTCGTCGAGAAGCTCGAGTTCATCGGGTGTGAGGGCGGTAATGCCCTTGGCCGAAATCTTGTCGAGAACAGCATCGACCCTGTCATACAGGGCGGAGTCCTCTTTCACCGGGCGCGAGCTCGCAGTGACCGCTTCGTCTTCGGACTCGTCGGCAGGGACGATCGCGAGGCGGCGTCTCTTCGTCGTCGCTCGGCGGACACTGCTGATCGCGGCTCCGGTGCGAAAGTCGGCCTTGAGGTAGATCCAACCGGTGATGAGGCCGCCAAGGTGGGCGAGATGAGCCACGTTGCTCCCGGGCGCCGTGTCGGTCGCGCTCAGGAGCGCCACCAACGCCATGAAGCCAACGAGGTAGCGTGCCTCCACGGGAAAGATGCCGAATACGTAGATCGGCGCTTTCGGCCAGTTCAGCGCAAACGCGATCATTACCCCGTACAGGGCACCCGACGCGCCTACGATCGATACGGGCATGAAGAGGAAGCTCAGCGCAGCACCACCGAGACCGCAGATCACATAGAACTTCAGGAACTCCCGCTCACCCCAGCGGCCCTCCAGCGGAGGCCCGAAGAAGAAGAGCATGAGCATGTTGAAGAATAGATGTCCCAGGCTTCCGTGTACGAACATGTAGG
>JAKMDG010000217.1 GCA_022428035.1 Longimicrobiales bacterium | reverse complement strand
GGCCGTCCGAGAAGTTCGACGTCCATCCCGGGTTCGGGTCTCGATGCCAGGCCTGGAAGTTCCACGTCTCGCCGACCTGCGCTGCGACGAGTCCGCTCGGCGCCGGCATCCGGGTCAGATCGAGAGCGAGCCGGACCACCCCCGCTCCGTTGCTGGTCCGGATCTGCCCGGGCCCGGTGAACCGGCCGATGGCGCCGCCGAGGCACAGATTGCCCTGGCTCTGGCCGGGCGCCAAGACGAACCCCTGCGTGCGGCTCGTGAGGAAGGCGACGGCTGCGAGGGGCGGCAAGCCGTCGGCACGGAGAGCGAGCGCGTTGTCCGCGATCCGCGTCGACCCCATGACGGCGAGGGTCGCTCGCGAACCCGTGCTGTTCATCGCGCCGGGCCCGCAGTAGCGGACGTTCGGAAGCGCCAGGCTCTCCCTCCATCGGATCGTCGTGTCGTGACCTGTGATCACGTCCAGGTCTGCGTCACCGTCGAGATCGCCGACGTCGATCCCCTCGACGCGCTCGTCGATCCAGACGGTCACAGGCGCGGAGAAGACCCCACTGCCCTGGTTCGTGAACAAGCGGATCCCCCCCGGCCCCGAGGATCCACGCAGGCCCACGAGCAGGTCCACGGCCCCGTCGCCGTTGAAATCGGCGACCCGGAACGTCTCCCGGTCGACGTACCCGAGCGTGCCCACCACGCGCGCGGGCCCGAACGCCCCGTTCCCGAGGTTCTCGTACCAGCGCAGGTCCCCCTGACCGCTGTTGAAGAACCACCTCGATACGACGACGTCGAGATCCCCGTCACCGTCGACGTCCGCGGCCTCGATCCCGGTCGGATCAGGAATGGTCGTGATCACGACCTCGGCCCCGAAGCTGCCCGTGCCGTCGTTCTCGAAGAACGAGAGCGCGTCGTCCCCGTCGCAGACGGCCATGAGGTCGACGTCTCCGTCCCCGTCGTAGTCGGCCGCCGCGTGGTCGAACACCCGATCGGCCTGGCTCGTGACGACCACCCGCGGCCCGAAGACCCCCCCACCGAGGTTCTCGTACAGGCGGATCTCGCTCAGCGAGGAGGCCTCGCTCAACACGTCGAGATCGCCGTCACCGTCGACGTCAGCGATGGAGACTCCCGTGCCGAGGTCACCGACCGGATCGATGACGACTGCCTGGAAGAGGCCGGAGCCGCGATTGCGATACCACCTCAGATCGCCGGAGCCACTCCGGAGCACCACGATGTCCTGCTTCCCGTCCGCGTCGACATCACCCACCTCGATCGCCCTGGGGGAGTTGAAGAAAGGGATGCTGTAGAGGACTTGCGGCGGGCCGAAGGTCCGTGGACCTCGATTCTCGATCCAGTCGACGCGGGTCGAGTGCCCGACGATCACATCGAGGTCACCGTCCTGGTCGAGATCGGCGGATCGCACCGCGAGGGTGTTCGAGACCGAGGTGTGCACGACCTGCTCCGCTCCGAACTGCGCGCTCGCTCCGGACGTGACGAGCACCCCCAGGAAGAAGCGCAAGACGGCCGTTGAGCGGGAGAATCGGAACGAGGCGGTGGTGAACATGAATCTCGGGATGTCTCGCATCCAGCGGCCACAGGGGCACGGCGAGAAACGGCAGCTCGCCGCGCGCTTCCGATTGGACACGCGTCTCCACCGACCGGCAAGGCCACCGAGCGACGGAGCCCTCCCCGACGCCAGGAGGGTCCCACGCGAAGACGTGGGACCCCTGGAGATGAGCGCGCCGGTGACCCGGCACGCTCCGGATCTCAGAGGAAATTGACCCGCAGCGCCTTCGAGAAGTTCGAGGTGGCTCCGCCCACGGCGGGATCGACGTCCCGGTACCACCACTGGAAGAACAGCGGGGTCCCGCTCTCGGCCTCGTAGGTACCGAAGGGTCCCGGGATGGCGCCGAGGTCGATGGCGAGGTTCAGCCTCCCCATCGCTCCCGTGCTCAGGACGTCGTCTCGATAGCGGCCGAGGAGGCCTCCGACGCACAGGTTGCCGGCGCTGCCGCCAGGATTGGCGATGAAGGCCTCCCGGCTCCCCACGAGGAGGAAGGCGAAGGTGTTCGGCGGGAGACGCCGGCTGTTGATGGTGAGAGCGTCGTCGCGGACGAAGTTGCTGCCGGTGGCCCAGCAGGTCGCGACCTCCCCCGTCGAGTTCGCCGTGACATCGCCGTAGTTGACCCAGGGCGCGCACGTCGCGTCCTCCCAGGACTCCAGGGCGTCCCTCATGACGTGGCGCAGGAGGCGCGTGATGCCATCTCCGACGGCGTCGCTCGCGTTGGTGCTCGTGTCGGCGTCGTTGACCCAGGCTCCGATGAAGTACTCGCGGAGCTCGATCTCACAGCCGTTCCGGAAGGGGAGGCGGACGTAGGCACCGCGGCTGCGGAACTCCCCCTCGTTGAGGTTCGAGCTGCAGGTGTACGAACCACCCTTGTGGGCGAAGTACAGCATCCCGATGAACGTGTTCTGCTCGGTCGGAGTCAGCGTCGAGGCGCTCAACTCGCTGTTGATGGTCGTCACCGTTCTGAAGCTGCCCATCCCGAACTCCGAGCCGTTGGACATGATGTCCAGGTAGTCGTCGAACTCGTTCCCGAGCACGCCGTCGATCGCGAACTCGTTCATGTCGGCGAGGTCGCGGAGGGTCACCTCGTTGCGGGTGCTCCCGCAGAAGCAGCCGATGGTGTGGTTGAGCTCGACGTTCTCCGCCCCGAAGGCGTGGGCGGCGTTCTCGATCAGCGCGGTGCCGTAGCGGGAGCGAATCGCCTCGGTGGCCGTGTTCGAGCTGGTGACCATCATGTCCGTCGCGACGGACCGAAGCGATCGGACGGCCGGGTTGCTGCCCGTCGGGCAGCTCCCGTTCAGGCCCTGGTTCTCCACCATGAGGAGGCCCCAGGAGTTGACGCCGAGGTGAACCTGCCGGGCGGTCGCGAAGAGGTGAACCATCTTCATCAGGCTCGCTGGCTCGAAGACGCGGTTCTCGTGGACGCCGGCGATCGTGCTGGCGGTCCCCTGGTACTCGCGGAGCAAGAACCCGCTCGAGGCATCGAACGGGAGCCTGGAGCGCATCGCGATCGACGTGTTGACCGCGAGGTCGTTGTCGTTGCGCCGCAGCACCATGGCGTAGCGCGTCGCCCCTCCGGCGGTCTCGTAGCGTTCGATGTCGATGATGCGGGACGCGTACTGGTTCGCCAGGAAGTCGATGTCCCCGAGCCCCATGTTGCGGAAGTAGAACCAGGCGTTCCCGTCCCTGGGGACCATCAGGCAGCTGAAGCACCCGGTCCCGTCATGGGGCTCGAGATCGATCAGCCGGGCGTTGTTCTCCTCCAGGCGGTCCGCGATCGCGTCCGCCGAGACGTTGGCGTACCACCACCACGCGGACTGCGTGTTGCCGGTGTTCGACACCCACGCGAAGGCGTACCGCTGGTTGCCACCGTTGAAGTAGGGCTGGATGTCGAGGATCCGGCGCCCGCTGTTGCTCTGGAACCAGTCCTGCAACTGGGAGAAGGAGAGGTTGCTCTCGTATCCGTGGCTCGAGGCGAAGTCGCTCCCCTGGTTCCGGATGAGCACGATCGCGTAGCGGATGCCGCTCGAGGTGCGGTACGGCTCGATGTCGATGAGCCGCGCGCCTGTCTCGTTCATCCGGGTCTGGACCTGAGCGTAGGTCTGGCCGTAGTACCAGGCCCAGGTCTTCGCGTGGTCCCCCTGGTTCGCGACGAAGGCCGCGCTGAAGCGGAGCGGTCCCGTGCTCTCGACCTCGATGTC
>JAKMDG010000215.1 GCA_022428035.1 Longimicrobiales bacterium | reverse complement strand
TGTGTTTAAGTGACAGGGCCTCCACCATCCGCGGCCTCCCGCGGCCCCTCGCACGCGCCCTCGAAGGCTTCACAGACCGCCTCGACATCGACGCGATCAAGAGAGCCCACGACTTCGCCGTAGCCGCCCACGCCGGCCAGCTCCGCGCCTCCGGTGCCGACTACGTAACCCACACGATCGAGGTCGCGACGATCATCGCTCAGCTTCGGTTGGACACGGACACGATCGTAGCCGCGCTCATTCACGACACGATCGAGGACACCCAGAAGTCGCTGCGAGATGTTGAGAGTGAGTTCGGAAGCACGGTGGCCCAGATCGTCGACGGGGTAACGAAGCTCGGAAAGGTCCGTTTTCGGTCGGCCACGGAGCAGCAGGTCGAGAACTACCGGAAGATGCTTCTCTCGATGGCCAGTGACGCGCGGGTCATCCTGGTCAAGCTCGCGGACCGCCTCCACAACATGCGGACGCTGGAGCATTTGCCCGACGAAAAGAGACGCCGCATCGCCCTCGAGACACGTGAGATTTACGCTCCCCTCGCTCACCGTCTCGGTGTCGCTGCTCTCCGGTGGGAGCTGGAGGACCTGGCGTTCAAGTTCCTGGAGCCTGCCGACTACGAAGCGCTCAGCAAGAAGCTCCGACAGCGGCGGAAGGCGCGAGAGCGAGAGATCGTCGAGATGCAAAGGCCGCTCGAAGAGGAACTCGCGGAGGCGGGGATTCAGGCGACGGTTAGCGGGCGCCCAAAACACCTCTGGTCCATCCATCGGAAGACCGTAACTCAGGGACGCCCCTTTGAGGAGATCTATGACCTCATGGCGATGCGGGTCACAACCCAGAATTTGCAGGACTGTTACGCCGCTCTCGGCGTCATCCACAGCAAGTGGACGCCGATCCCGGAGCGGTTCCACGATTATGTGGCTACCCCAAAGTCGAACATGTACCGCTCGCTGCACACGACGGTGTTCGGTCCCGCGGGACGTCGCTACGAGATTCGGATCCGAACGGAGGAGATGCACCGGACGGCCGAGTACGGCATCGCGGCACACTGGCGCTACAAGGAAGACGGCGAGGCGCGCACGGATGAGGCCGATGAAGCGCTGACCTGGTTCCGCCAGGTGCTCGAGTGGCAGCAGGACACTGCGGAGCCGGAGGAGTTCATGGAGTTTCTCCGCATGGACCTCTTCCAGGGTGAGATCTTCGTCTTCACCCCCGAAGGCGATGTAAAGGCGCTACCGATCGGCGCCACGCCCATCGACTTCGCCTACACGGTTCACACAGACGTCGGCCACCATTGCGCTGGCGCCAAGGTCAATGGTCGGATCGCGCCGCTGTCACGTGAACTCAAGAACGGGGACGCCATCGAGATCCTCACTAACCCGAAGCAGCGCCCGAACAGAGACTGGCTTTCGTTCGTTAAGACGTCCAGAGCGCGGCAACGTGTTCGCCAGTGGATACGCCGGGAGGAGTTCGATTCGGCGTTCAAGCTCGGAAAGGATCTGCTGGATCGAGAGCTCAAGAAGGCGAAGCTCTCCCTGCCGAGCGACCCCCATGATCGGCTAGCGGCAGCCGTCGCCCTGGGTTACGACGACTTTGACGGTGTCTATGCTGCGCTCGGGCGCGGTGACATCGGACCCACTGCAGTGATCAAGCAGTTCCATTCTAGGCACGATCCCTCGGAGGTAGCGAAGCATCAGCCTTCGGCCCTCTCCAAGCTGGCGGCTCGTCTCCGGATCTCGAGCAAGGGTGTGCGGATCCAGGGTATGGACAACCTCATGGTCCGCTTCTCCCGCTGCTGCCAGCCGGTGCCGGGTGATCCCGTGATCGGCTATGTCACGCGCGGCCGAGGTGTGTCGATCCACCGGCAGGACTGTCCCAACGTATTGGCATTGTCGCGCGATCCGGAGCGCCGTATCGAGATCGAGTGGGCGACTGAAAAAGGAGATCGCTTCTTTGTGAAGCTGTTCATGCGCGGGTCGGATCGACGCGGGCTACTTTCCGATGTGGCAACGGCGATCACGGACACCGGGACCGACATTTCGCACGCGGACATGCGGACGACCGAAGGGGGCATGAACGGCGAGTTCGTCGTCGAGGTGCGGGATCTCGCGCACCTCGAGAAGGTGCGCCGGTCGATCGGTCGGGTGAAGGGTGTACTCGATGTG
>JAKMDG010000194.1 GCA_022428035.1 Longimicrobiales bacterium | reverse complement strand
CTGGGATACCGTCCCGTATTTCGAGGGCTGCTTGCCCGTTGAGGTGATGGCGTCACGTGGGCACGACACCCTGCGCTTTGGGCCGATGAAACCGATTGGCCTGACAGATCCCCGGACGGGAGACCGTCCGTGGGCGGTCGTGCAGCTGCGACGCGAGGATCGCGCGGGCCAGATGTGGAACATGGTGGGCTTTCAGACTCGCCTGCGGACTGGTGAGCAGCGCCGGGTCTTTTCCATGATTCCCGGTCTCGCCGACGCCGAGTTCCTGCGTTGGGGTTCGATTCACCGCAACAGCTATCTGAATTTTCCTGAGCGGCTGAGCGCGTGGGGTGGGCTCAGGGAGAGGTCTGATCTGCTTTTCGCCGGTCAGCTGACCGGCGTCGAGGGATATACGGAGTCCGCAGCGTCAGGCATTCTCGCCGGGATCAACCTGGCGCGACTGCTCGCGGGGGACGGGCCGGTTGTGCCGCCGCCAACAACGATGCTGGGGGGACTCTTCCGCTACCTCCGTGACGCAGCTCCCGGACGGTTCCAGCCAATGAATTCGAACTGGGGGCTGGTGGATCCGCTTCCCCGACGAGTCAAGAACAAGAAGGAGAAGCGGCAGATTCTGGCCCAGCGGGCACAGGATGACTTCACGTCATGGATGCTGGACCACGGCCTGACCGCCGCCGTCCTCGCGTGACTGTCGAGGCCAGCCCACGCCTCGAAGTCGCCGACTTCCTTCGACACCTCGCAGACGAACGCCAGCTCTCCCTCAACACGGTCAAGGCGTACCGGCGCGACCTCGAGGAGCTCGAGTCGTTCCTGACCGAATATCTGGGGCGTTCGACGTGGCAGTGGGCGGACGGTGATGTCGATCGGCTGGCGCTACGTGCGTTCATGGGTGCCTGCTCCCGTCGCGGTCTCGCCAAGCGGAGCGTTGCCCGGAAGCTGACATCGGCGCGTACCTTCTTGTCGTTCCTGCACCTGGAGGAGCGAATCCCGTCGAATCCCGGGCGAACCCTTCGGGCGCCAAAGCTCGAACGTCGCCTCCCTGGACACCTGACGAGGACCGACGCCGCCGCTGTGTTTGAGTATGCCGAGCACTACGCGAAGACCAATACCCTCGCAGGGACCCGGACGCTGGCGATCATGGAGTTGCTGTACGGCAGCGGGCTGCGCCTCTCGGAGCTATACGGTCTGGACATGGACCATGTCGACCGGGCTACCAGGCAGATGCGCGTGATGGGCAAGGGCGCGAAGGAGCGCATTGTGCCGGTGACCGGCGCCGCTCTGCGCTCGGTGGCACGGTACGAGCCCCGACGAGCGGAGGCGCTAGCAGGTGAGCAGGCAGCCCTGCTGGTGAACCATCGCGGGGGACGTCTGTCGCGCCGGTCTATCCAGTCGACCGTACGGGCGTGCCTGCAGCACGCAGCGGGAGCTCACGGTCTCTCCACACATGCCCTGCGGCATACCTTCGCTACCCATCTTCTGGAGGCAGGGGCCGATCTGTTGGCCGTAAAGGAGCTCCTCGGACACGTCTCCCTGTCCACCACGCAGATCTATACGCACACGAGCAAGGAGCGCCTGCTCCGCGTGTATCGGGACGCGCACCCTCGTTCCGAGTAGTGTCTGCCAGATAGGCAGGATTTGCGCTAGATTCGTGGCCTCGCGCTTGCAGCTTGGGTGCCTGAACAGCTGAGCGCTCACGTTTCGTCCCCTGGAGTCCATGAGCCTGCCTGACGTACACGCCACCACCGTTCTCGCCGTCCGTAAGGATGGCCGCGTTGCCATGGGAGGCGACGGCCAGGTCACGATGGGTGACACCGTTGTGAAAGGGACAGCTCGAAAGGTACGGGAGCTACGAGAGGGAGCCATCCTCGCTGGCTTTGCCGGGGCCGTCGCCGATGCGTTCACCCTATTCGAGAGATTGGAAGAGAAGCTGGAACGCTACCCGGCGAACCTGACGAAGGCGGTCGTGGAGCTTGCCAAGGACTGGCGGATGGATCGCTACCTGAGGAGGCTTGATGCACTTCTCGCGGTCGCCGATCGAGACCATCTGTTCCTCGTGAGTGGTACCGGAGACGTGATCGAGCCGGATGACGACGTACTCGCGATCGGGTCGGGAGGCTCGTTCGCACTTTCCGCCGCGCGAGCGCTCAAGGAGCATTCGGACCTGGATGCGCCGTCACTGGTTCGGCGATCCCTGGAGATCGCCGGTGATATCTGCATCTACACGAATCGCGAGATTGACGTCCAGGAGCTTGGCAAGCCTGAAGGAGGCGAGGGATGACGACCGAGGCGCTGACAAAGACCGGGCATT
>JAKMDG010000180.1 GCA_022428035.1 Longimicrobiales bacterium | reverse complement strand
GGTGGACTGAACGTCCGCCGTATCCGTGTTCGTCATGGACTGAACGACGATCGGTGCGTCTCCACCAATGCGGATACCGCCGACGTCGACGGCCACGGTCTTGTTGCGTTCTGGGGACATCACCCGCCTCGCGTGGGGCTGGAGCTCCAATGCGGCATTTCCGTGGGAATCTACCGGGGCGCTGTTACCCCACCAAGACGGAACCGCTCCAGCCGATCGGGGTCCTTCAGCAGCCCGCCCACCCGCATGACGAGCACATGATGTCTGACTCAGAATTCCGAATTACCATCTCCGAGACGGGATCCTACAAGATCGAGGGCCCAGTGCCCCTCGTCGATCACGACGGGAACGCTATAGAGACGCGGGACGGAAAGCCGTTCTTCCTTTGTCGTTGCGGTCATTCGGCCAACAAGCCGTTCTGTGACGGGGCGCACAACCGAGTGGATTGGGATCACGAACTCGCGGAGCGCTAGGGCCAGCACACGGGGTCAGGAACCAGTGTCCCACTGAAACAAACATTTGTTTACGAGTGTGCTCGGCAGTAATTTGCCGGGAACATCCTTCGGCCCCGACGTACCATGTCTGCTTTCGCCCCGGAAAAAATTCGGACGCCTCTCTTCAGCTCACCGAAGACGCTTCTGAAGTTTGCCGCCCTCCTGATCGCCTGCTCGCTTCCCTTCATTCCGTCGGGTGAACGCGATCTCGACGAGCTTGTGCGTGAAGATCAGCTGTATCTCGACCCCGGGACCATGACGCCATTCACCGGGGTCGCTGTGGCGACATACGCGGGCGAGTCCAGCCGCATCGCTCAACACCTGGGGATCAGCGGGGCTCGTTACGACGGTCCGTTCGACCGATTGATCGAAGACCGCCGACTCAGCTCGACGGAGACCTACGTCGACGGTGTACGGCATGGCCCGTACCAGTGGTACTTCGAAAGCGGTGCCCTCTTCGAAGAGGGCACGTTCACCGAGGGCGTACTGGAAGGACCTTACCGTGCCTTCTGGGAGTCCGGTGACCTCTATGAAGAGGGTACGTACCGAGGAGGCCAGTTCGACGGCCCCCGACGCTGGTTTATGAACAACCGCCTCGTCGAGATGGTCACGTACCGAAACGGAGTGATCGAAGGCATATACGAGCGCTACACCCCCGAAGGCGACGTCGACATGAAGGGCGTGCTGTACGACGGCGACCCATGCGGTCGCTGGATCGAGGGTGGTCAGGTGATCAACTACTCGGCGTGTGGGGCCCACGTGACCGAGTAGACCAAGACGAATGAGTTAGAGCGCCCTCCCTGCCCTCGCGGCGGGGAGGGCGTTTTCGTGCGCGGATGGTTGGCGCGCAGCCACTATCGCACCCTGACGAGCACCGACAGCATGGACAGGTCTACCGGGGGAACCGGCACCGGCTCGACCGGACACCGGATCCTCGTCTCAGACGATGCCCCTCGAGTGCGGTGATCGTGCGTCGGGCGCTCTGACGGACCAGGGAGTGACGAGGCCACGCCGGCCCTGTCAGCTCACCGGCCGTGCCAGCCGCCTCAACGCGGCATCCAGCAGGTCACGGTGATAGGTGCGGAAGTTCTCCCGCGTAAGCGGCACATAGACCTCGGGCTGCACCGCGTTGCCCTCGAGGATCTCGCCATTGGGCCGCACCGTGTGGCCGATGTTCCACATGAACTGGACGACAGGCTGGTCGGTGCCCGGGAAGTAGACGATCTCCTCGGCCTCCCAGGTGTTGCTGTACCCCCCGGTGGGCATCCCGATGGTGAACGCCAGGTCGTTGTCGGCGAACATCGAGACGAACTGATCGAGGTGTGAGCCCCCGTTCGGTCCACCGATGACGGCGATCGGTCCTGAGAAGTGGACCTCGGCAGGGTGAAGAATCCCGTCTTCTGCCTCCTGGGGGAGGTGGGCCAGCTTGAACGGCGTGTCCCGCGTGTATTCGAGACCCGCTTCGATGTCCTCGCGTGCATTGGTTCGTGCCCATTCGTGCAGCCAGGATCGACTCTCATTGAGCCCGAAGATCTCGGGCACATCGCGGTCCGGCTCTGTAGCCCAGGCTTCGACCATCTCGACTGCAGCGTCACTGATCCGAAGGTTACCGAACGTGGTTCGGAACGGTTTGTCGACGAGTCGCTGGATGGCATAGGCGCCACGCGAGCCACCACTGGAGGCCGTGACGTCGATGACCATCATGTGCTCGAGAATGTCCTCGGACTCGGCGTACTCCATAAGGTCGACGATGTCCTGAATGAGCTCGTACTCGAAGTCGAGCCACTGGAGCAGTACGATGGGCCGACCGTCGTCGGGGCGGAGCACATTGAAATTGAAGCGCTCCATGACCACCGAGAATCCTGGATAGAGTTCAGCCTCTCCGAGTTCCAGCGAGACAGCATCCGGCGCGAGGTACGGAAGCGAGGCTCGAAAACGGCGGCCCGCGGCGTCCTCCAGCTCGAGGTCAAGCGTTTCGCGGTACATCCATGGGGCCGTCGCGGGCGCCCGAATCGGTATGTCACGCGCGAGCCTCCAGTACAGGCCCTGGAGTGCACTGTGCCGTGTCCACGCTCGAAACGTCTCGACGAAGTCCGGGATGGCGCGGCCGTTGACGGAGACGATCACGTCCCCGATCGCAACGCGATCCGCCCCCGAGAGCCCTGACTCCGCCAGCGCCGTGCGATCCACGCCAGAGACGAAGAAGCCCGGTGCAGCCATGTCGGAATAGTCCGGGCGCACCTGAATCGGCGCGTGGGCCTCGGGAAGCCGCGGGCCGGTGAGACCGTCGGCTACGGGCGTCAGGTACAGATGAGAGTCGCGCCGCGCGTTGCTGAGGAGCGTCAGCGCGTAGTACAGCTCCTCTTCCGTCTCGGCATTCACGACTGCGTCTCGCACCGCCTGCATCTCGGACAGCGGGTCGTACGCCATCCCCGACTCCTTGAACGGCGACCAGGCCTCGCGCCGGCGGGTCATCTCGATGATCGAGTCGAAGAGTTCGGCCCGGAGTGCGGGCGTACCGAGAGAGGTGAGCTGCGACATACCGCTCTGTGACTGACTCTCGGTGGGCGATGCCCCGAGGCACGCCAGAAGAGCGACTACCCCCATCACTCCGGGAGCGACCCGTCGCTGCGGCATCACCCGCCAGACCCGCCCACGTTCGTGTTTCTCCAGCCTTGATCCGCGGGCTCCTCCGGATCAGAGCGCAGGAACTCGATCAGGTCGGGGTGGAATACCTCCGGATTATCCAGGTGCGGCGAGTGCCCGACCTCGGGATAGATGATCAGCTGCGCGTTCTGGAGCTGTTCGGCCACGTTCCGCGCCAGTCGAGGGAAGGCGGAGACCAGGCGATCGTCGGCCCCCCCGACCACATGGGCCTTCGTGGCGATGTGCTGCCATTCATCCACGACCGGGTCCTCGAAGAGGATCATCCGCTGGCCGGCCCGCATACGCGCCATGCGCGGCCAGTCCCCGCTGAGCGTGAGGCCGTACTGCACCTTCACCCACTGGAGGTACTCCGACTTCCAGCCACGCGGATAGTACCGCACGTGGCCACGCAGCACGGACTGATAGGTCGTGTTCAGCGCGCTCCGGTACGCGTCTTCGGGATCCGTCCAGGCACGTCCCGGCCGACTGTCGGTCAGACCGATCTGGTTCACCATCGCGACGTGCGTCGTGGTCTCGGGGTAGGTCGACGCGAAGCGGGTCGCGACCATGCCCCCCATGGAGTGCCCGACGATCGCCGCGCGCTCGATCCCGAGGTGATCCAGGAGCGCCTTCGTGTTCCTGGCCGGGATGTGGAGGTTGTAGTGGATGTCCGGCTTCGACGAACGACCGTACCCCAGTCGATCGACGGCGATGGTCCGGAATCCGGCCTCGGTGAGCGCCCGGATCATCGGCTCGTACGGAGCCCCGAAGAAATTCATTCCGTGGAAGACGACCACCGTCTGTCCATTCGGCGTGCCCGTGGGCGCCACGTCCATGTACGCCATCTTGAGGTCCAGCCCGAACAGCCGGACGTCCAGATAATCGACTGCCCACGGATACGGGACATTCGAGTAGTCGATGGCGGTGGCCGTCCATGCCGCGGGCGGCTCCGAAGGCGGCTCGGCCTGGGCGGTCAGTTCGTCGGGCGTCGAGGCAACTGACAGGGCCAGCGCCCCGGCCAACCCGAACATGCCGATCAGGCGGCCCATTGTGGTCAGGTTCATGCGGCCTATTCCTCCGGGAGTTCGATGATGCTGAGCGGATGCCCCGATTCGACCGGAACGGTCGGGCAGTCACGCTCGGCCCAAGCGACCGGACGGCACGCGGCTTGTCAAACGACAGATTCCCTGAACCTCGAAACCACGTCCTTCGACCGCGGACCTGGGCCAGCGCCAACATCCGCATCTCTTCAATGGTCTATATAGTTAGCAAAACCGAGCAGCCCTCGCCCGACCAGGATACAAGTGATGATCACCCGTCGTGACTGGCTTCGTCTCAGCGCCTCCGCCAGCGCCGCGCTCGCACTTCAGCCACGGATGCTGGCTGCTCTGCAGAACGGCGCCGTCGCCACCAAAGCCATCCCCTCCAGCGGTGAGCAGATCCCCGTAATCGGCCTTGGCGGCCGCTGGATCTCGAATCGCTCGTCTGCGGACGAGCTCACGGACCACCGACAAGTGCTCCACGAACTCGCGAGAGGTGCAGCAGGTGATGCGAAGTGCTGCTTCGACAGCGCCGCTGGATACGGTGGCGGTGGATCGGAGTCCTATGCCGGCGAGTGGGCCGCTGAAGACGGCTTCGGGGACGACATCTTCTGGGCTACCAAGGTCAACGTCGCAGGTCGCGGCGGTGGCTCGGTGGATCGTGCTGACGTTCAGGCTCAGATCGAGCGGTCGTTCGAGCGTATGAAGCGCGACGTCATCGACCTCGACCAGGTCCATAACATGGGCGACCCCCCGACCCAGCTCGGTGTCGCTCAGGAGTACAAGGACGAGGGCCGGATCCGGTACATCGGCATTACGACTACGAGCAAGGGTCAGTACGACCATCTCGAGCGCGTGATGCGGGACGACCGCTACAGCCTCGACTTCATCGGGATCGACTGTCTGACCTGAATAGCTGGTCTCGTCCACGCTACGGCGCCTCTTCCCGGCTCGGTCAGCCGGCCTGCGGCAGGCTCTCGACGAGCTCGGCCATGCGCCGCAGGTGATCCGGGGTCGGCATGCGGCCTCTGCCGCCACCGAGATTGTCGATCATGTGACCCGGATCACCGGTGCCGGGGGCAGCGAGCGTCACGGCCGGATGTGCGACCACGAACTTGAGCATGAACTGAGCCCATGTGGTCGCATCGAAGTCGGCGGCCCATACCGGCAGCTCACGGTCTCCGATGCGCTGCCACATTCGGCTGCGGCCGAAGGGCAGGTAGACCATGACGGCGATGCCCCGGTCCCGGGCGAGCGGGAAGATCCGCTCTTCTGCCGAGCGGTTGTCGATCGCGTAGTCGATCCCGATGAAGTCGAGGCTGTAGCGGTCGTCCCGCATCACGCGCTCGAGATGGTCGTACTGACCCTTGCTCGTAGTCGTAATGCCGATGTA
>JAKMDG010000176.1 GCA_022428035.1 Longimicrobiales bacterium | reverse complement strand
GACATCGGCGGTAGGCACACGGATCGCCATCCCGTCGATACGCCCCTGCACCTCAGGTAGCACCAGGCCCGTCGCCTTGGCCGCACCCGTGGTGGTGGGGATCATGGACATCGCGGCGGCCCGTGCTCGGCGCAGGTCGGAGTGTGGAAGATCCAGAATCCGCTGATCGTTGGTGTAGGCATGGATCGTCGTCATCAGGCCATGGCGGAAGCCGAACGAGTCGCTCAACACCTTCACCACAGGCGCGAGGCAATTGGTCGTACAGCTCGCGTTGGAGATGATGTGATGGCTGGCCGGATCGTAGTCAGCCTGGTTCACGCCCAGGACAATCGTGATGTCCTCGTTCTTACCCGGGGCGGAGATGATCACTTTCTTCGCGCCGGCGTCGATGTGCTTGGAAGCTCCGGCATGATCGCGGAAGATCCCAGTCGACTCGATGACGATATCAATGCCGAGATCCGCCCAGGGCAGAGCGGCGGGATCGCGCTCGCTGAAGACCTTGATCTCGTCACCGTCGACCACAAGACCACCGTCAGAAACCTCCACGGTGCCCGCATATCTCCCGTGAACCGAGTCGTACTTGAGGAGGTGGGCCAGCGTCTCGGGACTGGTCAGATCGTTCACGGCCACAAAGTCGATGTCAGTGTTGCCGGCCTGCTTGGCGCTGCGGAGGACGTTTCGTCCGATACGTCCGAATCCGTTGATCGCTGCCCGGATCGCCATGCTGTAGAAACTCCCGAAAGGTGAGTTGAGAAGGTGATAATCCGCCCTTCAAGGTAACGATGAAAAGGGCTCGGGTAGCGCTCGGCCAAAGGTGGCGAGGTGAACCGAGCTGGCCCCCTGCCCGATGAGAAGCGTAGCCGCTTCGGAGGCCGTCGCACCGGTCGTGAGCACGTCGTCCACCAGTACGACCGACGTACCGGAGATCACTCCCATTGCCGGATGCGGAGCGAACACGCCAGACACGTTCGCCCGCCGCTGGCTTGGTTCAAGTTTGATCTGGGAGCGCCGATCCAGAGTCCGAATGAGAAGTGGCTTCAGCGGAAGGCCGAGCTCGGACGCCACGCCCTCGGCGAGTAGACCTGCCTGGTTGTAGCCACGTCTTCGCTCGCGCGTCGGCGTCGTCGGCATCGGTGTCACGACGATCGTCTGGGCGTCGCATACGCCTCCGGGCTGATCCCAAACGGTAGACGCTCGATTCGCCGTGTCTCGTAACGCCCCTGCCATACGCCCGGCCATGAACCCGGCCAGTTCACTCCACCCCTCATACTTCAGGGCATGCACCAGATCTGAGGCCGGTGTTGTGAGCAGAAACGCGCTGCGGGCCGTCGAGAGCGCAGTCGACCAGGGTCGGCATTCGTGGCAGTCGGATCTCTCCGCATCGCTCAGCCGTGCGATCCCGGTGCCCAGAGGGGCATCACACCGGGTGCAGCGTGGCCAGCTGGCCATACGCAATCGGGACCGACACCGTGCGCAAATGGGCGCATCATCGCGTGCCTCGGATCGGGGCATCCATATCCGGCACGAAACGCAGCCGGCAGGAAGCAGCAGGTCGAGGGCTCGCGCGACCGCCGTGCCCATCAGGCCCAGCGTCTCCTCAGGCCCGTCGCCAGTTCAAGCTGCTGGCCTGCTCAGGTCGATTGCCTCTGGGCGACCGCGTCACACATCGCCTCGACCGGCGCGGCCTGACCCCACCAGCGCTCAAACGAGACAGCCCCCTGCTGGACCAGCATGTCCAACCCGTCCGTGGCCCGGATCCCGGCTGCCTCCGCGGCCTGCACGAATCCCGTCGTGTGACGCCCGTACACCAGATCCATTGCGGCACCCGCACGGTTCAGCTTTCTAAAGTCGACTGGAGAAGGGTCGTCGGGCTTGAGTCCGAGCGGGGTCGCATTCACGACCAGGTCGAAGTCTTCACCTTCGAGTTCACGCGCGATCGGCACCACCCGGACCTTTGGCCCACCGATACGTCTGGCGACAGCGCGCGCACGTTCCTGAGTGCGGTTGTAGAGGAGAATCTCGCCCGCCCCGTCCTCCACCAGTGCCGCGAGCGCCGCTCGCGCCGCTCCACCCGCACCGAGCAGGAGAACCCGGATACCGGCCGTGGGCCCCTCGAGGAAGGTCCCGCGCGCGCGACGGAAGCCCTCCACGTCCGTGTTGTCCCCGTGCACGCGGCCCTCCTCGTCACCCCAGAAGGTGTTACAGGCCCCGGTCCGCCGAACGGCGGCACTGCGAATATCGAGGATCGACGCGGCCTTCTCCTTGTGAGGCAAGGTCACGTTGCCGCCTCCACCCGCCCGCGCGAGGCCGCGCATGAAGCCCACCAGATCGTCTGGGGCACACCGGACCGCGACATACACCCCGTCAACGCCGGCAGCGGCGAATGCGGCGTTTTGCAGTTCGGGAGAGGCCGAATGAGCGACGGGGTCGCCGAGGAGTGTCAGGACACGGGTCGTAGACGTGACCGTCATGGGTTCATCATAGGTTCGAGTCTGAGCAAGACCTGCTCGATGAGGTCGTCGAGAACATCGAAGGTGGCAGCGTACTCCTCATCCGGACCACCGATTGGGTCAGGGATTCCTGTGGCGCGGTCGGCGCCCTGCTCACCCGCTGCAAACCCAGTGAGCATCGCAACCCGCTCTCCGGCCCCGAGCTCGAGCGCACGCATGACATGCCTCGCCGACATGGTCAGGATCAGGTCCGATGAGTCGACGAGTTCTGGCGTCAGGTACGTCGATGTGTGCGTCGAAAGGTCGAGCCCACTCCGTTCCGCTGCGCGCACCGCCCCGCCCGAGGCAGGACTCCCATCCCAGGCACCGACCCCCGCTGAGCTGACCTGAACCTGAGCCCAGCCCAGCTGCTCGATCCGACGCCGCGCGATGGCTTCGGCCATCGGAGACCGACACGTATTGCCGGTACAAACGAAAAGCAGGCGAAACGGCTCGGCCTCAGTCAACGGATCCATCGATCTCCGGGATAGCGCAGCGCAGTCGGCCAATCGGAATGGCCCCTTCCCGCAGCACATGAGGGCGCGGACCCGTACAGTCTACCACCGTGGACGCCGCAGACGCAGGGAGCGTCCCGCCGTCGATGAGCCAGACATCCGGTGCATCGATCGTCTTCAGGAAGGCACGGGCGTCGGAGCCCATCATGATCGGCGGTTCTCCCGAACGGTTCAGGCTCGTCGAGGTCAGCGGCGCGCCCAGCTCCGCGACCAGCCGAGAGGCAATCGGGTGAGGGCTCACGCGGACGCCCACCGTATCACGCCCCGGATCACGCACACCGGGCGGGAACAGCCCCTGCGGGTCGCGAAGGACGAGTGTCACCGATCCGGGCCAGAAGATCGTGGCCAGCTCGACGGCATCCGCCGTCCATTCGAGCGCCTGGACCCGCTCGCGATTCGGCACCAGTGCGATCAACGGCTTCACCTCGCCACGACCCTTGATCTCGCGAACACGGGCAGCCGCCTCTGACGTACACGCGCCACCGATCCCGTACACGGTCTCGGTCGGATAGGCGACGAGCCCACCCGCCTGAATGTGCTCCACGACCGCGCCGAGATCCGCATCCGGATATCCACGCAGGTCTGCGACCCGCACCTCCCCAGCGTTCTTCAGCTCGAGGTATCCTGAGCGGCCAGGATGGCTTCCGCGACCACGAGATCGAGCGCTCGGGTCACCTTGAGATTGGTGCCCCCATCATCGACCATGCGGATTCGCCCACCAGCCGCTTCCACCAGGGCAGCGTCGTCCGTAGCGGAGTCGATCCCCGAGGCGTAAGCGGCACGCAGCTCGGCGGCCGGAAAGACCTGAGGTGTATGGGCCAGCCACAGCGTAGATCGGTCCGGCGTGCCCGTGACAAACGCCCTTGCATCCACGCGCTTGATCGTGTCGACCGCAGGGGCACCTGCCACCGCGCCAAAACCCGCATGCGCGAGGTCAATGCAGCGCCCGATCACGTCCGCCGTGACCAGCGGACGCGCGGCATCGTGCACAGCGATCACGGACACATCGTCCGGCAGCGCAGCCACCGCTCGGGCAACCGACGCGCCCCGGGTGTCACCGCCCTCAACCACCGCGATTCGCTGATCGAAGGCCAGAAGCCACTCCGGCGGATCATGCGCATCATCCGGTGCCATAGCAACGACGATGGATATGAC
>JAKMDG010000160.1 GCA_022428035.1 Longimicrobiales bacterium | reverse complement strand
ATGGGATGACGCTCGTCGGCGTGACGGGCACGAACGGTAAGACGACAACGTCTCTGCTGGTGCGGCATCTGGTCGCTCCGGAGCGGACGGCAGCGGTGATCGGAACCCTGGGGCTTCTCGAGGTGGGCGGCGTTCGCCCCGGTACCGAAGGTCTCACCACGCCGGGCCCGGTTCAGCTCACCGAGTGGCTCCGTGACCTCGCCGACGCGCGGTACGAGGCCGTCGTGGTGGAGGCCTCGTCGCATGCACTCGAGCAGCACCGCCTCGATGGTATTGCCTTCGATATCGCGGTCTTCACGAATCTTACGCAGGACCACCTCGACTACCACGGCGATATGGCCGCGTACCGCGCCGCCAAGCTCGGGCTCGTAGACCTTGTCTCCGGCGAGGGCACGCTCGTCGTGAACGTGGACGACGACGCGTGGCAGGCACTGGAGAGCGGTGGGCGCCGCGTGGTCACCTATGCACTTCAGAGCACCGCCGATCTCACGGCGCGCGATATCCAGCTGACTTCTACGGGTAGCAGCTTCACCCTCGTGGCCGGTGACCAGAACGCGAAGGTTTGTCTGCCGCTCGTCGGTCGCTTTAACGTCGAGAACGCACTGGCTGCTGCTGCCGCCGCGATGGCAGTGGGTCTGACGCTCAGCATGGTCGCAGAGCGCCTGAGCACGGCACCCCAAGTGGCTGGCCGACTCGAGTCCGTCGTGAGCGATCCGTTCGGCGTGCTGATCGACTTTGCACACACACCGGCCGCGCTCGAGGGCGCACTGGGTGCCTTGCGCCCACTCACGGATGGCCGCCTCATCGTGCTCTTCGGTGCGGGCGGAGATCGTGACCGTACCAAGCGCAGGCCGATGGCTGAGGCCGTCGCTCGCGTGGCCGATGTCGCTGTTCTGACGTCCGATAACCCGCGGACCGAGGATCCCGACGCCATCATCGACGACCTCGTCGAGGGCATGGGCTCGACAGAGTTCATCCGTATTAGCGATCGTCGGAAGGCCATCGGGGCAGCGCTCGAGGTTGCTCGGCCGGGCGACACTGTTCTGCTGGCAGGAAAGGGTCACGAGAGCTACCAGGTTCTTGGAACCGAAAAGCAGCCATTCGACGAGGCCGCCATCGTTCGGGATGCCCTCCGCGACCTGGGTGTTCTCTGATGGCGTTCCGGTGGGATGACGCTGCGGTGCGCCAGGCGCTCGGGATGCGCACAGATCTGGCGGAGGACGGCATCGAGTACCGGGGCGTCTCCACCGATTCCCGATCAGTGACCGAGGGTGACGTCTACGTGGCACTCGTCGGTGACCGGTTCGACGGACATGACTTCGTCGCGGACGCGTTTTCGAAGGGGGCAGCAGCCGCAGTCGTATCTCGCCCCGCAGCGGGTGATCCTGCGGGTCGGCTCTATCCCGTGGACGATACGCTCGTCGCTCTGGGTCGTCTCGCGGCGTGGCGTCGACAGGATCTGGACGCCCCCGTGGTGGCCATTACGGGTTCGTCGGGTAAGACGACCACCAAGGAAATGACCGCTGCGGCGCTCAGCGAGACGCACCGTGTGCATGCTACGACCGGGAATCTGAACAACCGGATCGGTATGCCGCTTACGCTTCTGGCAACTCCCGAAAATGTCGAAGCGGTCGTCCTGGAGCTCGGCACGAACGAGCCCGGTGAGATCGCTACACTCGTCCAGATCGCTCGTCCCGATATCGCCGTGATCACGACGGTCGGGGAGAGTCACCTCGAGAAGCTCGGCTCGCTCGATGGTGTGCTCCGAGAGAAGCTCGACATCCTGCGCGGTATGGTCGACGGTGGACGCTGTGTCGTCGGTGACGAGCCTCCGGTGCTCGCCGATCGCGCGCATGCGATCTGCTCCACTGTCCAGGTCGTGGGGTGGAGCGAGCGGGCTGACTCTGACGCGCGCGCGCGCAAGGCCGAAGTCGACGTCTTCGGGCGGTACACCTTCGACTGGCGTGGGCAGCGTGTGACGGCGCCAATGGCGGGTCGCCACGCAGTCTCCAACGCGCTCCTCGCGCTCACAGTCGCGGATCTACTGCACGTAGCACCGAAAGACGCCGTCCGCGGCCTCGGCTCAGCCCGTATGGGGTCGATGCGCGGTGAGTTTCAGCGCATCGGGGACCTCATGCTGATCGTCGACTGCTACAACGCGAATCCGCAGAGTGTGCGCGCTTCGTTGGATGTATTGGAAGATCAGGCGGTGACCGGGCGGAAGGTGGCGATTCTCGGATCGATGCTGGAACTCGGTACGGCCGGCCCCGGACTGCACGCGGACGTGTTCGCCGATGCCGTCGGGCGTGACATCGACATTATTGTCGCGACGGGAGCGTTCGCCGATGCGGCGGTGCGGGCGGGAGGTCATGACGAACGGTTGGTCATCGGGGACGACTGGCAGGCCGCATATCCCCCGCTCAGGGAGCGGCTGGAGGGTGGTGAGGTCATCCTGCTGAAGGCGTCCCGGGGGATTGCTCTCGAGGACATCATCCCACGACTTCACGCCGACTTCGGCGTGACGGTCGAGACGGTGGACGACTGATGCTCCCTCATCTGCTCCCCGGACTGACCGGTGTCTTCTCACCGCTCAATGTCTTCGTCTACATCTCGTTCCGGACGGCGGGTGCGGTGGTGACATCTCTCATCATCGCCTTCGTCTTCGGACCCATTGTCATCCGTCGCCTGCGACGAGCGAACATCGGGCAGGTCGTGCGCGAAGTCGGTCCTGAAACGCATCTGGTAAAGTCCGGGACGCCGACGATGGGCGGACTGATCATCATCCTGGCGACCACCGTATCGACGCTTCTCTGGGCTCGACTCGATAACCCGTACACGATCATTGCCCTCGTCGCGTTGCTGTGGATGGGCGCGATCGGATTTCTGGATGACTACCTGAAGGTGGTTGAGGGCAAGACGCGGGGGCTGGTCGCACGCTACAAGATGGTGGGGCAGTGGAGCTTCGGTCTGGCCCTGGGTGCCTTTCTCGTCTGGAGTCCGATCTCCGAGCACCCGACCACGTGGACGACAGTCCCGTTCTTTGCGAATGTCGCCGCCGCGTTCACCGTGCCCGCATTCATCGTCTTCACCGGGATTGTCGTCTCGGGTTCGTCGAACGCGGTGAATCTCACAGACGGACTCGACGGTCTGGCAGCCGGATTGACGGCGATCTCCGCGGCCACGCTGGGCATCTTTGCCTACATCGCAGGTCGGGTCGACACGTCTCAATACCTCGGCTTCTTCTATCTGGAAGGCGCGGGGGAGCTGACGATCTTCGCGCTCGCGCTCGCCGGTGGTGCACTGGGCTTTCTCTGGTTCAACTCGCACCCCGCTGAAGTCTTCATGGGCGATACGGGCTCGCTGGCCCTTGGAGGGGCGCTCGGCGTCATGGCGATCCTCCTGAAAGCAGAATTCCTCCTCGTGATTGTGGGCGGCGTGTTCGTACTGGAGACGCTGTCCGTGATCGTGCAGAAGGGGTGGTTCAAGTACACGAAGCGGCGGTTTGGAGAGGGGCGGCGCGTCTTCAGGATGGCCCCTGTTCACCACCACTTCGAGAAGCTCGGCTGGTCCGAAAGCACGGTCGTCATCCGCTTCTGGATTGTCGGCGTCCTGTTCGCGATGGTCGCGTTCAGCACGTTGAAGATCCGGTGAGCGAATATGCTGCGGCCATGCAAGACGGGGATGTGGTTTGATGGATCTATCTGGAATGAACGTGGCTGTCATTGGTCTCGGCGCGAGCGGAATCGCCGCCGCCCGGTTGGCTGTTGAAAAGGGAGGAGATGTCTATGTCTCGGATTCGCGCACGGATGATGCAGTTGCAGCTCGTAGAACCGAGCTCGGAGATGGAATCAAGGTCCAGCTTGGAGGACACGACATCGATCGAATGGTCGATGCCGACCTCGTCGTCGCCAGCCCCGGCATCCCGCCGGACGCACCGGTGCTCCGGGGGCTCGCTGAACGAGATACTCGCTGGATCTCCGAACCCGAGTTCGCCTGTCGGTTCTTCACTGGTGCATTAATCGGAATCACTGGTACCAATGGGAAGACCACGACGACTCTGCTGGTGGATCACCTTCTTCGCGCCTCGGGCATACGTTCCGCGGCCGGCGGTAATGTCGGAGGAGGTCTCGCGCCTGCCGCATCCGATCTCGCACGCCTGGAAGATCCGCCCGACTGGATCGTGCTCGAGATGAGCTCGTTCCAGCTGGCTGGTGTCGAGATGTTCCAGCCGGACATTGGCGTCGTGACCAACCTCTCTCCCGATCACCTTGATCGGTACGCCTCGGTCGAATCGTACTACGCCGATAAGGCACGGCTCTTCGACAATGCCTCAGACGAGAGCCTCTGGGTTTTCCCCGCCGGGGACGACGAAGTCGCGCGACTAGCATCAGATGCGAAAGGGCGGCGCTTCACCTTCGGTGCCGGAGCGGGCAGCAGCGCCTTCATCGCCGACGGTGAACTGCTTCTGCGCTTCGAGGGTGAGCTCGAGCCGCTCATTCCGCGGTCCGATGTCCCGTTGCTCGGTGCACACAACGTGACGAACGCACTCACCGCAGCGCTCACGGCGCGCCTCGCTGGGGCGGCCCCCGGTGGGATCAGCGCCGGGCTGGGCTCGGCCAGAGCTCTTCCGCATCGACTCGAACTGGTCGCAGACCACGCGGACGTGCTCTGGATCAACGACTCCAAGGCCACGAACATTGCCGCGACCAGCAGCGCACTGAACAGCCTCGACCGCCCGGTCGTCCTGCTTCTCGGCGGTAAGGACAAGGGTGAGGAGTTTGGTCAGCTCGCCAAGGTGGTCCGCAGCCACGTGCGTGTGGTCATCGGATACGGCGAAGCAGGGCCGCGCGCGATACGGGAATTGAGCGTCGCGCTCGGTGTCCATGTAGATGCCGTTACAGACGTCGTCGATCCCGACGTGACGATCCCGTCGCTGCGTCTGGTGGATGGTGCTCTCGAGGATGTCGTGGCGTGTGCGCTCTCTGTAGCCGGGCCGGGCCACGCCGTGCTGCTGTCACCGGCATGCTCGAGTTTCGACATGTACGAGAGCTATGAGCACCGGGGCCGACACTTCACGCGCCTTGCGAAGGCGGTCGCGTGAGCGTGAGACCCATGGATATCGCACCTGCCGGACCGGCGGGGCTCCCGGACTCAGGACTGGGGCGTGGGTGGGAAGCGGCAGCTGTGGTAGGCCTGACCCTTCTCGTGCTCTCGTTCGGGTTGGTGACGCTGTACAGCGCGTCCTCCGTATTCGCGCTCAGCCAGGGCATGTCGGATACCTTCTACGTGGTGCGCCAGGGCGCTGGGGCCCTGGTCGGGTTTGCCTGTCTCTTGCTGTGCGCCTGGATGCCGTACCGATACTGGGAGCTCTTCGCCTGGCCGCTCGTCGCCATCAGCGTAGGCATGCTCGTGCTTTGCGTTCTCCCGTGGACTACGGGGATTGCGCCGGAGATCAACGGTGCTCGCCGGTGGCTGCAGCTTGGTGTGACCATCCAGCCGTCGGAAGTCGCGAAGATCGCGATCATTGTCTGGTCGTCCGCGATGGCCGTCCGCAAGGCACCGTACTTCTCGTCGCTCAGTCGCGGCCTGGCTCCGTTCCTGGCGGTGTGGGGCCTCGTGATCGGGCTCGTACTCATGGCGCCCGACCTGTCCACTGCGCTTGTGATCGCGATGCTTGGCGCTGTCATCGTCTTCGCTGCAGGTGCGCGCGTGGCGCACTTCGTTTTTCTTGGCGCACTCGTCTCGCCGGTGCTCTACGTGCTGCTCTTCGCCGGGTACCGACGCCAGCGGATCGAGGTCTT
>JAKMDG010000177.1 GCA_022428035.1 Longimicrobiales bacterium | reverse complement strand
AGTCGGAGCCCGTATTGCGGTCGAGCAGCTGTTCGAGGGCATGCGGACAGCCGACCCCGATCTGGTGCGCGCTGTGCTCGCCGCTGACGCGCGCTTCGCTGTGCTGGATGGGCGCGATGGCTCGCGGACGGTCCGGGCACAGTCCGTGGACGGCTGGGTCAACGCGATTGGTGCGTCGGACGGGAACTGGGACGAGCAAATCTATGATCTGGATGTGAAGGTAGACGGTGCGATGGGGTCGATCTGGGCGCCGTACACGTTCTACCTCAATGGGCAGATCTCGCACTGTGGGATCAACTCGATCGAGCTTCTCGAGGATGCTGACGGCTGGAAGATCACTCAGATATCAGACACGCGACGACAGTCGAACTGCCCAGACCCGCATGGCCGCTGATTAGACGTCCTCCAGAAACTCCAGCACGAAGCGCAACGTGAGCGGGTCGCCGAGTACGTCTGTGTGCTCGCGGTCCGGAATGAGTCGGTAGTCGATCCCCGCGGCTTCGGCGAGTCGATCCGCATGTGCCCGAACAACCCGTAGATCGTGCTCGGGCTGGATCAGGAGAAGTGGAATATCCAGCTCGCGGATGCGTCGGCTGGGTGTCAGGGGCCGAAAGGAACTCCCGATACGACGCCACCAGAAGGGTCGTAGCAGGTTGACGAGGAAGTGGCCCGGAAGTCCCTGATCAACAAAGAACTCAGCAGTCACTTTGAGGATGTCGGACGGAGCGGCTACCAGAATGAGGCCGTCGATGGGGGCCCCCTCAGCCGCGGCGAGCACGCCAGCCGCACCGCCCATCGAGTGCCCGATGACCACGAGCTGACGATCCGGAAACCGTGTAGCAGCGTAGCGGGTGACGGCCATGAGATCGTCCTGGAACGCTCGTACCGAGACGTACGGCTGTGGCGCGTTGCGCCCGTGTCCGCGTACGTCGAAAAGCAACACCTCGTGTCCTGTTGCCGCGAGGGGTTCTGCGAGTGCGAGCAGGGTCGAGTAGTTGGCACTCCATCCATGCGCGATCAGGATCAGTGGTTCGAATGGTTGAGCTTCAGGGGGCTTGATCAGCCACGCCGCGAGCTCGTGGTCTCCGGACTGGATCCTCAGATCCTCGTGGGCGAAGCCGAGATCGGGAACGGTGCGGCCCACCGGACGGGGAGGTACCCGAATGATTCGTCGGGCAAAGAAGTCCAGGCCGAGCAGCAGCAGCCCGACGAAGGATACGATCACCCAGATGGGCAGGGTCACGCCTGAGTCACCTGCTCCAAGGCACGCGTCACAAAGACGGGTACCATCGCGCGTCGCCACTCTGGGTCCACGATGATGTTCTCCAGCGGATGACACTGTTTGTGGGCTCGTTTGGCCAGTTCGTCGATCAGTTCGTCATCCAGCGCTCGCCCCTCGGCGACGTCGTTCCATTTGGTGAGCGTACGGGGTCGGGATCCCAGACCGGTGACGACGCCCTGGATGGAGCGTATGAGACCGGACTCGTCCACCTCAGCCGCTACAGCGACAGTCAGAAGCGGAAAATCGATGGACTTGCGTTGCCGCAGCTTCACATAGGCCTGACGGCGGGTGGCAGAAGCGAGCGGGATTCGTATCTCGGTGAGGATCTCGTCTCTTGAGCGGCGGGTGTTGACGATCCCGTCTGCGACAAAGAAGTCAGCCACCGGCATCGCTCTCCGTCCATTGGGTCCAACCAGGACCGCCTCTGCTCCGAGGGTCATGAGCACGGGAGGTGTGTCGGCGGAGTGGGCCGCGACACACTTCTTCCCGGTTCGGGTCACATGACAGACGTCTCCGTCTTTCTTGAGGCAGAAACCGAGTGCTTCGCGCCAGAAGTGCGTCTGGTTGTAGTAGGTGCATCGGGTGTCGAGGCACACGTTCCCGCCGATCGTCCCCGAGTTGCGCAGCTGTGGACCGGCCACGTGTGACGCCGCGTCTGCGAGCGCTGGGAAGAGGTCTCGGACACGCGGATGTGAAGCCACGGCTGTCAGTGTCTCTGCCGCGCTGATCCGGAGCACTCCCTGCTCACCGTCAGTGCCGGGCAGCTCTTCAATCCCCTGTAGTTCGTTGATGCCCCTGAGCGCGATGAGATGCGCGGGCTCGAAGAGTCGGTGCTTCATGTTGGGGACGACGTCGGTACCACCCGCGACGTACATGGCATCGTCCCCGTGCTCGGTCATGAGCGCTACAGCGGCGTCGAGAGAGGTTGGACGATGGTACTGATACGGAGGCAGTCGCAGCATATCAGCTCTCCTCGCCGTTCGTGATGCTGGGGGGTGTGGCCTCTCCGGGCTCGTGAGCGCGAGCCACGATGATGCCGTCCTGTCCATCGATCGCCTGAATCCGTTCGGACAGAGGCCGGGCACTGAGCTGTACAGACTCTCCCACGAGCGGCGCGTGCAGAAGATGTAGAACGTCATCGACCCAGAGCGCGAGCCCTGTGTGCGCGACATCGAGGCCATCCTCTGTACTCGTAGCGGCGATGATGTCGCCATTCCGGATCTGATCGGCGACGGCAGAGATCCGATCCTGCGGTATGAAGTAGCGTCCCCGCTGACTCAGGCGACGCTCCACCGTCTGCATGTCTTCGAGGGCCCGCGGGTCGTCGAGTTGCGGGTATGCGTCGGGGTGTGTCGAGATGAAGTCGATTGTCTCCCGATCGATGATCCCGCCCAATTCAGGAGTGACGTTCGACAGGAGGAGCTTTCGTTCGTTATCCGAAATCCACTCGCTGAAGTAGTGCAGGCGGCTCGCGTATCCGTCGATGAAGCTGTTGCGGTACCGGAGCGTCCCCAGCACTTGCTCGTATTCGGTCTCGAGACGAGCCCGGTCATCGAGTCGCTCACCGGCCCCGGTCTTGATGACGACCGAAAGTGCCTGAACTGTCTCCACGAAGGTCACGCAGTCGAGAGCCCGGAAGTTGATGACCAGCCGTTCCGTTTCGCCTACATCCAGCGTGCCGGGGATGTGGGGCGTACCGACGAAGCTCTGTCCGATCACCGCCATGAGTTCACCCATCGGGAGCATCGCGAGTCGTGCCTCTTCTGCACCGGCGATGACGCTGGAGAACACATCCCAGTCCGCGTCGTTCCAGGAAATTGTCCCGGTCGGGGCGCCAGACGGATCTGCCGGCGGTGGGTGGGGCTCGAACGGTGAACAGCGTGTTCCGATCACAAACAGGGCGATCACGGCGATCGGCCCGAAGATTGCTCGATACTTGATCATCCGTCTGCCTGCGGTGCTACCACCATGGCGTCTGCCGAGGCGTTTTCGCGCACTGTGGGGCCTGAAGGCTTCCTGAGTGTCCCGTCTTCCTTTGCCTTCTGGATCGCGCGCCAGACGTTGGGCGGCGAGAAAGGCAAACGATCCATTCGCACGCCGATCGCGTCGTAGATGGCGTTGGCGATCGCCGGAATCGACGGATGCAGGGGCCCCTCCCCTGCTTCCTTCGCGCCATACGGTCCCTCAGGATCAATCGATTCGACGATGAGCGCCTGCAGCTCCGGCGTGTCCAGGCTGGTTGGAATCCGATAGTCGAGGAGGGACGGCGCGTTGTGCAGGCCGGCCCGTCCGTGATCGGAGTCCTTGAAGATCTGCTCCTCCATGATGGCCTCGGCGGCCCCCATGTACGCTGACCCCTCCATTTGGCCCTCTACGAGCACGGGGTTCAGCGCACGCCCACAGTCGTGGGCTACCCAGATCTTCTTCACGTCGACAAAGCCCGTGTCGGTATCAACATCGACCTCGGCCACATGAGAGGTGAACGAGTATGCGGGTGATGCCCCGATTGTGCCGCCCCTGTACTCACCGTGGACGTCCTTGGGCGTGTTATACCATCCCGTAGCCCCGAGCGTCCCGTGCTCGACCTCCGCGAGGTTGAACGCCTCCGCGATCGGCATCTGACGACCAGTATCGGGTGCCCAGACTGCGAAGCCTCCTGCCAGGAGGACCTCGGATGGCTTCACTGCCCAGGCTTTGGCAACGGATGACTGCACGAGCTTCCGAAGCCGGGTAGCCGCATCGATCGCAGCGTTGCCCAACATAAAGGTCACCCGACTCGAGTAGGCTCCGAGGTCGACGGGTGTGAAGTCGGTATCACCACGAAGGACGCGGACCCACTCGAGTGGCACACCCAGTTCCTCAGCCGCGATGTACGCGACGACGGAATCGCAGCCCTGACCGATCTCACTTGCGCCGCTGAAGACGGCGACGCGCCCACTCCGGTCGATCTGCATCTGTACCGCAGACTGAGGCATCTCGTTGGGGTAGATGGGATAGTTCGTGCCCGAGATGTAGGTGGACCCCGCGATCCCGATGCCGCGTCCAAATGGCATCGTGCGGAACTTGTCGTGCCACCCACTGGCTGACTCGACCGATGAAAGGCACTCGAGGAATCCATTCGACGTGATGCGAAGTTCATTAACCGTCTTCGTGTGTTCACCGATGAAATTCCTCCGCCGGAATTCGATCGGATCGAGTTCGATCTGCTCTGCGAGCTTGTCGATCTGCACCTCGAACGCGAAACGTGGCTGCACGGAGCCGTGCCCACGCTTCGGTCCGCAGGCGGGTTTGTTCGTATACACCCGCGTAGAGTCGAAGCGGTACGCAGGCATCTCGTACGGGGCGCAGAGGAGCTGTCCCGAATAGTAGGTCGTCACGAGTCCGAACGAGGCGTACGCACCACCATCGAGCAGGATTTTCGCATCCACCGAGGTGAGCTTCCCATCGCGGGTAGCACCTGTCCGGTAGTGCATATGGAACGGATGACGCCCCCGGTGCGAGTAGAAGACCTCTTCGCGGGTATAGAGGATCTTCACGGGTCGCCCGGTTTTCATTGCGAGCTTCCCGACACAGAACTCAAGATCGAACGGCTCACTTTTTCCGCCGAATGCTCCACCGACGAGTGGCTGAAGTACACGTATCTGAGCCTGATCGAGCTCCAGCACACGGGCCAGCTCCCGATGCAGATAGTGGGGAACCTGGGTTGCCGACCAGACCGTGAGGTGCCCAACGCCGTCCCACTGACCGATCGCGCAATGGGGTTCGATCGGCGCGTGCGTACTTCCCTCGAAGAAATAGTCACCCTCGACGACGACATCGGACGAGTCCATCCCACCCTCGATGTCGCCGAATTCCAGCTTCACGACCTTCGTGACGTTCCCATTCCAGCCCTGTTTCTTGGCTTCATGGATGAACGGTGTCGCCCCGTCGGCCTCCAGGGCATCGTGGGGGTCGAAAAACGCGGTTAGCACTTTGTACTCCACGTCAATCAGCGAGAGGGCCGCAATCGCAGTGTCCTCATCGATCGCGGCGACCGCTGCCACGCCGTCGCCGATGTACCGCACCCGGTCGACGCAAAGTGGGTATTCGTCCGGTGTCCATGGGATGATGCCGTACTGAACCGCCATGTCACGCCCGGTAATGACGGCGTATACCCCCTCGAGGGCCTCGGCCCTCGAGGTGTCGATCGAGACGATGTCCGCATGGGGATGAGGACTGCGAAGGATTTTGCCGTGCAGGAGGCCAGGAAGAGCCACGTCGTCGGTGTACACCGCACGCCCGGTCGACTTGGCCAATCCTTCGACCTTCCGCATGGGCGTTCCGATTAAAACATTGTCGGACTTCACCTTAGGGCTCTTGCTGTTCATTGGGCACACCACTCAAGTCGCAAGCTGTTCTTGCGGCACATCTTCTGCAAGTGCAAGTCGGACATCGGGTTGGAGAGATCAGTCACTCTGTCTCTTCCTCTCTGGCCTGGAGGCGACCTGCGCCGGCTTCTACGGCATCGTAGATTTTTGCGTATCCCGTGCACCGACAGAGGTTACCGGATAAAGCCTCTTGGACTTGGAGGCGTGTGGGATCCGGTGTGCGCTCGAGGAGGGCCGCTGCCGAGCAGAGGATCCCGGGTGTGCAGAATCCACACTGTGCCGCCCCGTTCAGGTCGAACTCGTCCTGCAGCGGATGAGGGCCTTCCGGGCCGGCGAGCCCTTCTACGG
>JAKMDG010000151.1 GCA_022428035.1 Longimicrobiales bacterium | reverse complement strand
ATCTTGCCACCGCGGGTCGTGACCCGCCCGACCGCACCCCAGGCATGGCGCCCGACGAGATCGAGGCCGGACGACTGCATCCCCAGCCCGAAGCCGAGCAGCTCCCGCGAGGGTAGCGCGATGTCGGGCGTGACTATGGCCGGTGCGGTAACGGGCTCCCGCCACGCGATCTCCCAGTAGGACGGGGCGAGGGTGGGTCCGGGTGAGTAACCCTCAACGTCGCCATCCAGTGAGCCGCGCGCGGGAAAGGCCTCCCTTGCATCGAAGCGAGCCGCAGGCGGCGCGGCCATGAGGTCCGATCCACTGGAGTAGGGCGCACGCTCGATATCCCACCCCTCAGCGTGGTAACCCGCGAAATACACCCACTCACCGTCAGGATCGATCACGGGATAGGCGCCGCCCGTACGGAGGTTGGTGACGACGCGGGGAGCCCCGCTGCGGCCAGTGTTCGGATCAACCTCCGCCGAGAGGATATTCAGAATCCCACTCCGGTCAGAGGCCCAGACAATACCTCGTCCGTCAGGCGCCCAGGACGGTGACGTATCCATGGCCCGATCACGGGTCACCACGTCCACGACCTCACCGGTGCCTGCGTCGAGGATGACGACGTCGTGCTCTGCGTTCGGCTCCCAGCGCGTCGCAACCAGCCATCGGCTGTTCGGGGACGGTCGGGGATAGGCCCAATGCACCTCCGAACTCGGAGCCAGCAGTGGCGTCACGACACCGGTGGCGAGATCGACACGGACGATAGTATTGGTGCCGTCTCCCTCCTGGATGGCCCACGCGCCTCCGTCCGGCGCGGCAGAAGGCTGGGTAAGGCGGGCTCCGTCGGTAATCCGCGTCTCGCCGCCCTGAGGGTCGAAGATCCAGAGATCCGCATAGAGGCGATATGGATCGTCGAACTCGACCTGACTGAGCACAAGGCGGCCATCGGGAAGCCATGAGAGCACGCTCAGGCCGTTCGTTCGTCCCAGCTTCCGTGACTCACCCGTCTCGAGGTCGACGAGCCGGATCTGGGTATCCGACCGCCCATCCGACTGCGTGTGCGCCAGCCACCGCCCGTCCGGAGAAATCTGCGGATAGAGCCCCCAGCGCGCGCGCTCAGTGAGGCGCTCGGGCTCCGTGATGGGTCCATGCTCCTCGAGCCGGCGGTCGAGATCTGCAAGATCCGCTTCGAGCGCTGTTCGCCACGCGTTCCACTCCTCGGTTAGCGAGACGCCGAAGGCATCGCGCCCGGCAGCATCGAGGCGGTAAGGAACCCACTGACCGGCGATCGCATCCGCGAACGCTCCCATCCGCCCTTCACCATGACGCTCGAGAAGAAAGTCGAAGAACAGCGAGCCGTAGGCATAAGGGCGGTTCCCTGAAGGCCAGAGCGGCGATCGACCGGAGGCCTGCCCGATATCCTCGAAACGTCCCTCGAGGATTGCCGTGCGGATCTGCATTTCTTCGAAGGTGCCGCGCACTCTGCCGGCCTGTGTGAGTCGCGACTCGTACCACGTCGCGAGACCCTCGATGATCCACCGCGGCGTACCCAGTTCGGGAAAGAACGGCCACTCCATGGTGACCCGTCCGAAGATGGCACGCGCAGCTTTGCCAACCGGGTTATCGACGTGATCGAGGTGAACGATGTGCGCTAGCTCATGCAGAATCACGAGTTCGAGCCACTCGTCCGAGTGACCGATGGAGAGGGCATCGACGGGAGGCCGGGCATACACGGTGATCCGATTTCCGGGTGTGACACGCGCGAAGCCATTCGAGATGTCGGCATGGTCTGTCAGGAGCAGATCGATCACTCCCTCTGGTGGCTCGATGAACGCATCCGACAGCTCGGTCCACGCCCACTCTGCCCGATTCCCGGCCCGCCGGGCGAGCTCCTCCAAAGGTTCCGGGAAGGTCACGCGGAAATGTTCAGTCCGAATTGTCCTCCACGCTTCATCCGGTGCCTGCCCCTGCCCGGGCGTAGCACTCAGAACACACAGCGCAGTCAGGATCACCGCGGTAGACATGCTCCGCTTGATCGCCTCCCACTGGACCGCCAATCTATTCCCTCCTCGTCCCACACTCATCAGCCATGGCCTCCACGAACAACATCTGGTTCCAGATCGGACACGCGATCGAGCGAGCCCGGCACGGTGTACCCGCGAAGGGAACGTCCGTGGCGTCGCTCAGGGATCGACTTGCCCAGCGGGAGGAAGAGCGCGCCCAGGAGCGGCAGACCCGCTCCCCGGTGCCCACCTCCGACGACCTGATGACCGCCGGTGTCGCGATGATTGTGGACCGGGTCCTGGGCAGCTGGGGACGGCGTGCAGAGCCCGGCTTCACTCGACTGCTTCGCGCCGCCGCGTCCGGAGCCGCGGCTGCGCTGATCGTTGATCTGGTACGTCCGCTTCTCCGCGGCGAGCCGGGCCTTCCCGTACTGGACCGGGATACGGCGGATCGCATCATCGCCGGAGCCGGCCAGGGCCTCGTCTACGGCGCAGTGGTCGAACCGAGGGTGCCAGGCCCCTCCCTCGCGAAGGGGGTGCTGTTCGGATCGGCCGAGTATATGGCGGATCCGCTGGGAGGCGTGAGCGGCCTGCTCGGCCAGCATGCGCCCCAGAACCGACTGCCGGTCGTGGGAGACGTGCTGGACAGGCTCGAGGATCATGAGCAGGCATGGCTGGAACACGTGGCCTTCGGCATCGCACTGGCGGTCATTTACGAATCCAGCGATTCAAGCAACGGGATCCTGAACGACGAGGAGTAGGACCCGCCATCGGGTGAGACCGTGAAGCTCTCCGGACACGGCTCGATGCCGCGCCCGGGTTCCTGACCCGACACGCCACCTCGCACAGCCGGCGGAAGGATGCCGAGGAGCTGGGCGCCCCCATCGGTCGGCTGTCCAAAGCCACCGACATAGCAGAATGCGTCCGGTCGCTGCGTCACCGCTGCCCCCAAGTATCGGACCGCCTGCCCATCCCACTGATCGAGCAGAACGAAGCGGGCACCGATCCGGTCGGCGAGTTCCAGATGCGTGGCGGGGTCATCGTCGAAGGGAAACGTTCGACTGGGGTGGCCGCTCTGCAGATAGAAGTGCCGCGGCTTGCGACTGAGGACCGCAGACCCGCCCGGCAGTCCATCCGCGGTCCACGATGCGGCACGGACGAAATAACCCACCCGGGCTCCATAGCACGCCCAGGCTCCCTGCTCCGCCGCTACCGCGTCACATCGTCCACTCTGGCGGTTGCCATCAAGCCAGTGGCCGCCTGCCGGAAGCAGCAACGCGAGGAGCGCGAACGACGCGGTCACCGGAGTCGCCGCCGAAGGCAGCCGACTCGCCAGCAGCCGTATGGACATGAAGCCGTACACGAAGACCAACGGGTAGAGGGGAAGCACGAAGCGATCCCCGCCCCAAACGGCCGGCCACACCAGAATCAGACCCGCGTAGAGCGGGACGAAGAGTTCAGCCACACCGACCCGCTCCCGAATCGAGAGGATCCAGCCCACGGCCGCGGCCAGAGTCAGCAGGAGACCGATCGCGGCCAGCGCGGGTCCGTCGGCTCCTACCACGCCCGCTGGTCCATGCTGAAATACGTAGGCGGCTGCGTTATCCATGACCCGCGGACCCAACCCGAATACGCCAATCGTGCCCTGGGCTGGATCATACGGATTCACCATCCAGAACTCGGTCCCGTACTGCGCCACGCCCTCACCCTGTCCACGCAGCCACCACGCCAGCATCGGGATACCGAGTGCGAAAGCGCTGCCAGCCAATGCTCGCCAGCGCCGTCCAAGTGTGAGCCAGCCGAAGAGCGCGAGGACCAACGGCAGCCCCGCGGACCGGGTGAAGTACGCGAGTCCCGTGGCCATCACGCCGACGATCAACCACGTGACCCTGCCGCGATCAGACGACACATCCTCTTCCGCCCGTGCATCCGCTTCCGATCGCGCGAACGACGCGAGCGCCAGCATAGTCAACGCGAGAAACAGCGGATCGGACAGCACCCAGTGGCTGTAATAGACGACCCCTGAGGAAACGGTGAGCAGCACGCCGATCGCGAGGGCAGGCCACGCGCCCACGCGCCGCTCCGCCCACACAAACGTCGCCCCCACGGCGAAGACGGTCGGGATCGCCGCTGCAAGCTTCAGTGCGCCCCACGTTCTTGCACCGAGCGCGATCATGACCGCGAGCAGCCCGGGGAAGACCGGCGGGTACTTCGTGTGCTTCATTCGCTCCGGGTCGAAGACGTCGAGATACGCTCCGTCGGTGAGCAATCCGTGGGCCAGCGCGATGTAGCCGGCATTGTCCCCACCCGTGTGCGGGACCGCCGTGAATGCCGTCGCCACGACGACCGTGCTGATCAGCAGTGTCAGCCCACCGAGCAGCCCGCGGAATCGCTCGGGGGTCACGACTCGAGGCTACCGACTACGCGCGCGATCACGCCATCGGCCTCGTCCAGTTGCCGTCGTGCCTCCTCGGCACCGACACCCAGCCGGCCCATGACCAGCGCTGTCTTCACGTGCCCCTCCGATCCGCCCAGGAGGGCCGTGGCCTCTTCACGATCGATCTCCAGCAAGCTTACGAGAATGCGCTCCCCACGATCCTGGAGCTTCTCACACGTGACCTGGAGGTCGACCATCAGATTCCCGTACACCTTGCCCATTCGAACCATGGCACCGGTCGTGATCGTGTTCAGCACCAGCTTCGTTGCTGTACCAGCCTTCATGCGCGTGGACCCGGTGATCACCTCAGGGCCGACGAGCGGCGCGATCACGACGTCGAGACGTTCGACAAGCTCCGGCGGTGGGTACGTGCACATGAGGAAGCCCACAGCCGCGCCTCGCTCCTGGGCCCGATCGACGGCGCCGTGCACATACGGGGTAGAGCCGGACGTCGCGATGCCGAGGACAAAGTCGCGTTCGTCTGCCTCAAGGGCGTCGATCGCCTTCGCGCCGTCCTCGGGGTGGTCCTCCGCCCCCTCCTGCGCTCGCACCAGAGCTTCATACCCGCCTGCAATCACGCCGCGCACCATAGCCGGATCGGTACCGTACGTGGGCGGCATCTCCGCCGAATCGAGAACGCCCAGGCGGCCCGAGGTACCGGCGCCCACGTAGATGAGTCGACCTCCGGACCTGAACGCGTGCTCTGCGAGTTCGAGGGCGCGGGCGATCGCTTCGCGCTCCTCGCCGACGGCGGCCGCGATCATGCGGTCCTCCGCATTGATCAAGTCGACGATCCCGAGCGCATCGAGTTCGTCGATTCGCTCGGACACCGGATTCCGTTGTTCGGTAAGTCGCGGGTCTCGCATGAGTGCTTGTGAGGTCGTGAGACCGCCCTGATCTTCAGCGGCGCCCGAAGCTATGCGACCCTGCATGGACGCGGCAACGCGATGTCCCTCGAGCCTTCCGCCGATGCGTAACCGTTCCGAAGCACCCCGTTCCCATTCCCACCTGTTCCTGACGTGCCTCGCGCTCATTCTGGCGTCGTGTACCGCGTCGGCTCCGGAAGAGTCCGCCGTCGCGTTTCCGGCCGAGTGGCGATACTCATCCGCAGAATCAGCGGTCACGGCTCAGAACGGGATGGTCGTCACCACCGACGAGTACGCGAGCCAGGTGGGGGTCGAGGTCCTCCGCGCCGGAGGTAACGCGATCGATGCCGCAATCGCAGTCCAGTTCGCGCTGGCCGTGGTGAACCCGGAAGCGGGCAACATCGGTGGCGGCGGCTTCATGGTCGTTCGGATGGCGTCCGGCGAGACCGAGGCCTTGGATTATCGGGAGAAGGCTCCTCTGGCAGCGACCCGGGACATGTATCTCGACGCCGACGGCAACCTGACGGACAAGTCCGTTGTCGGTCACCTCGCCGCCGGTGTGCCCGGGACGGTCTCAGGCATGTGGGCCGCGCACGAGCGCTTCGGCACCCTGGCCTGGTCCGATCTGGTTGAGCCCGCGGTCGGGCTGGCCGAGGGCTTCGAGGTCAAAGAGCGCTTCCTCGGGTCACTGGGTCCGTCGATGGTCGACGCGCTCACGGCGTATCCCGCGTCAGCACGTCAATTTCTGCCCCGTGCCGGCGCTCCCCCGATTGTTGGAGACACGCTCCGCCAGCTGGACCTCGCCGCAACCCTCGGCCGTATTCGAGACCAGGGACTGGACGGGTTCTACGCCGGAGAGACTGCGGAGCTCATCGTCGCGGAGATGGAGCGTGGGGACGGCATCATGACCCGCGAGGACCTGGCCTCGTACCAGGCTGCGTGGCGTGACCCCATCAGCTTCATCTATCGCGGTCACACTGTCATCTCCATGCCGCCGTCCTCATCGGGTGGGGCCACGATGGCCGAGATGGCGAACATTCTCGAGGGGTATGACCTGAGTTCGATGGGATGGCACAGCGCCGAGCAGATCCACCTCTTCGCCGAGGCGGCGAAGAGGGCCTACGCGGACCGGAATCACTACCTCGCCGACCCTGACTTCGTGGACATGCCACTCGAGCGGATGACGTCACTGACCTACGCTCAGGAGCGAGCCGCCACCATCTCTACCGGGGCCGCGACGCCGTCCGCAGACGTGGGGCCAGGGATGGAGGGCGGGCCGGGTGAAGGTGAGGAGACGACACACTTCTCGATCGTGGACGCCGCAGGGAACGCGGTATCCGTCACCACGACGATCAACTCCTGGTACGGAAGCAAAGTCACCGTGTCCGGTGCAGGGTTCGTGCTGAACAACGAGATGGACGACTTCGCAGCGAAGCCAGGCACGCCCAACCAGTTCGGCCTTGTTCAGGGCGAAAACAACGCGGTGGGGCCGGGCAAGCGCATGCTGTCCGCGATGTCACCCTCGATCGTGCTGGGCCCGGATGGACATCTCCGCATGGTGACCGGAACACCTGGGGGATCCACGATCATCACGACGGTATTCCAG
>JAKMDG010000134.1 GCA_022428035.1 Longimicrobiales bacterium | reverse complement strand
CTCACGATCCTCGAGGCGTTCGATGAGAATGACGAGGCCCGCTGGATCGTCGGCGAGATCGAGACTCGCGTTCGGGAAACGCCGGGTTCGTCGTACTCGTCGACAGCCGTGTTGTACCGCACGAACGCGCAGGCGCGCGCCCTGGAAGACGCCTTCCGGCGAGAGGGGATCCCTTACCAGGTGGTAGGGGGCGTACGCTTCTACGAGCGGCGAGAGATCCAGGATGTGCTCGCCTATCTGCGTCTAATCTCCAACCCACGGGACGCGGTCGCGTTCGCGCGCGTCGTGAACTACCCGAGGCGCGGTATCGGCCTGACGAGCCAGGAACACCTCGTTCGCTGGGCCACCGAGCAGAACCTGTCCCTCCTGGAGGCGGCGCTGCGAGCGAGCGAGATTCCTAAGCTTCGGGCAGCCGGGGCTCGTGGGCTCGAACGCTTTGCCGAGCTGATCCAGCGCTTTGGCGTCCGGGCTACCCAGGCACGGGTTGGGGATCTGCTCGAAGAGCTGGTGGAGGACCTCGATCTCGTCCGCCACCTTGTCGAGGAGGGGCCTGACGGAGAAGACCGCGCCCGAAACGTCACCGAGCTTATCGCAGGTGCCGTGGATTTCGACTCCACGCAGGTTCAGAGCATTGCCGCGGAGGACATCGATACGTTCACAGAGCTCGACCTCTTCCTGCAGCAGGTCGCTCTGGTTGCCGACGTTGATCGCCTCGATCCGGATGCAGACACCGCTACCCTCATGACGCTGCACAACGCCAAGGGGCTCGAGTTTCCGGTCGTCTTCATTGCGGGTATGGAAGAGGGACTCTTCCCGCTGGGTCGGGCGTACGACGATCCCGAAACACTCGAGGAAGAGAGACGACTCTTCTACGTCGGGATCACTCGGGCTGAGAACAAGCTTTCGCTGTGCTGGGCACGGCAGCGTCGCCGTGCGGGAGACTTCAACTACAACACCCGCTCATCATTCGTCGATGCGATTCCCGAAGAACTGATCGAGGAACGGCGCTCGAAGCGTTTGAGCGTTGCCGCCCAATCGACACCTCATCGAAGCGGGCGGGCGTGGCGATCGGAGGGCGGACGCCGTGACGACGCCGATGTCGAGTATGAGCCGGATGCCGATCTCGCGATGAACCAGGACACCCCGCGCTTCGTGAAGGGAGAGCGGGTCGTCCATCAGACCTTTGGCTCCGGCTCGGTCGTGGAGATCTCGGGCTTCGGTCGAGACCTCAAGGTGACCGTCGACTTCGATGAGGTGGGTCGCAAAAAACTCCTCCTGCGGTATGCAGCGCTCGAAAAAGACTGGCCATGAGGGTCGACAGGGCTGAAGTCGACCGGATCGCACAACTTGCGCGCTTGAGCCTCGGAGATGAGGAAGCCGATCGATTGACCGCGGAGATGAACGTGATTCTCGCGCACGTGGAACTGCTGCGCACTGTCGATTCGGAGGGGAGTCGCACCACGCAGCCCCGCGAGCGGGAGGAGAAGGTGAGCGTAATCCAGGGGGCACGTGACGAGATTGGTACGCCGGACCCCCTGAGCGAGAGCCCTTCTACGTTTGCGCCCGAGTGGGAGGAGGGCTTCTTCGTTGTGCCGCCGCTCCCTGGTGTAGTGGCGGAGGACGATGAGGGATGACGGCGGCAGACTCGCTCGAGAGGATCCGTCGAGATGAGTCGTTGGACTCTGGCCTCAACGCCTTCGTCTCGCTTGCGGGAGTCCAGGCCGTGGAGACTGCGGTCGGAAGCCTCAGCGAGGTCGGGCGGGGTACTGCCGGAAACGAGAAAGGTGTTCTGGAGGGCCGGTTCGTTGCTGTAAAAGACAATCTCGTGACCCTCGACCTTCCTGTGACCTGCGGGTCGAACATGCTCGCCGGGTACCGCTCGCCGTTCGAGGCCACAGCGGTACGGCTCCTGCGCAAAGCCGGCGGAATCGTGGTCGGGAAGACGAACATGGACGAATTCGGCATGGGTTCGTCGACGGAGAATTCAGCGTGGGGTCCCACGCTGAATCCTCATGATCGGACTCGTGTGGCGGGTGGGAGTTCAGGTGGTTCCGCTGCCGCGGTCGCCGCCGGGTACGTGAGCATGGCGCTCGGCTCAGACACCGGCGGGTCGGTCCGGCAACCTGCCGCCCTGTGCGGCGTCGTAGGAATCAAGCCGACCTACGGGCGCGTCAGCCGTTATGGGCTTATCGCGTTTGCATCGTCACTGGATCAGATCGGCACGTTCGGGGGCAGCGTCCATGACGCCGCAC
>JAKMDG010000132.1 GCA_022428035.1 Longimicrobiales bacterium | reverse complement strand
CCTCGACGGTCAGGTCAGTACGGTCGTGCCCACAGAGTTCGGCTTCCACATCATCAAGGTCGAGCGCAGCCGTCCCGGTGAACGAAGTGCGCGGCATATCCTGATCATTCCGGAGAAATCCGAGTCCGACCTCGCGTCCGCGCGCCAGCTCGCAATGGAGGTTCGCCAAAGAGCGGAGTCGGGTTCTTCGATGACCGAGCTGTACGACGAATTTTCCGACCCGGCGGCTCCTGACTCGATCACGTTCGCCTTCGAGCAACTGAGCGAGCTGCCGCCGGCTTACGGTATGCTGCGGACCGCCAATACCGAAGACATCGTCGGCCCGTTGGAGTACGAGGTCGGGCCGGGTGAGACACGTCTTGCCGTTGTTTCGGTCATTGATGTCCGTGAGGCGGGCGCGTACACCTTCGAGGACCTGCGGGGTCAGCTCGCCGCACAGCTCCAGCAGGAACGGCAGATCGAGCGCATCATCGAGCAGCTCCGCGCGCGTACGTACATCGACATCCGCATGTAGGTGGGTCCAACTCTCGCCCTCACCCCAGGTGACCCTCGCGGGATCGGGCCGGAGGTCGCACGTCTGACCCTGAATCATCTCCGCACCCGGGACTCCAACATCGACATCACGGTCTTCGGACCGGATGGAGCAGCTCCGGACGACCTGCTCGAGGCCCTGCAGACCGAGGGGCTCAACCGCGTCGGTGACGATACCTGGGCAGGCGACGTTGCAGGACGCTCGATCGAACAGGCTGTGAACGCCGCGCTCAGGGGAGAGATCCAGAGCATCATCACCGCCCCACTTCACAAACCCTCGCTTCACCAGAGCGGACGAATCTTCCCGGGTCAAACAGAGATGCTCGCCGAGCTTGCAGGCATCGACCGCGTCGGCATGCTCATGGTGGCCGAGCGTACGCGACTCGGGGCCCCGTTACGCGTCCTGCTCGGGACCACACATCTACCGCTTCGCTCTGTGCCCGACGCGGTGACCACCAGCCTGCTCGTCGAGCAGGCCACGCTCCTGTCTCAGGCACTGCAGTCCGATTGGGGGATCGAATCGCCCTCCGTGGGGATCTGTGCCTTGAACCCTCATGCCTCCGATGGAGGACTCTTCGGTGACGAAGAGGAACGGGTCTACCGGCCAGCGCTCGAGGTCCTCCGCGCCCAGGGTATTCGAGCGACCGGCCCGGTCTCCGCAGACACGGTATTCAGTCGGGCCCTCACCGGGGAGTTCGATGCTGTTCTGGCACCCTACCACGACGTGGGGATGGCAGCGTTCAAAACTGTGTCCTTCGGCACCGGAGTAAACGTTACGCTCGGGCTGCCCTTTGTTCGGACCTCACCGGACCACGGAACAGCCTTCGATATCGCAGGAACCGGAGCCGCCGATCCAACCTCGATGATCGAGGCCGTCTCGCTGGCACATCGCCTTGCGATCACACGCTTTGACACCCCCTCCGTCAATGTCTAATCTTGTTCTCCGGAGCAAGGTTTCGCCCCGCGTCCACCTGGTCCGGTGATCAAACTCACTCACGTATCGAAAGAGTATCCGAAGCGCGGGTACGCTCTTCACGACGTCTCTTTCCACCTCAAGAAGGCCGAGTTCGCCTTTCTGACCGGTCACTCCGGGTCAGGAAAGTCGACTACGATGAGTCTCATCCACATGGCTGATTACCCGACCAGCGGCGAGGTCAGGGTGAGCGGCTTCTCATCGGCACGGATGACCGGACGTGACCTGTGGAAGGTGCGCCGCAGGGTGGGCATGGTATTCCAGGACTTCCGGTTGTTGCCCGGCCGCTCTGCGCTCGAGAATGTCGCCCTGGTCCTCGAGGTCACAGGGACTCCCCGCAAGGCGATCCAGCCCAAAGCGAACCGCCTGCTCGATCAAGTCGGTCTCTCGGGAAAAGCGGGCGCGCTTGTCGAGGAACTCTCCGGCGGTGAGCGACAGCGTGTCGCGATCGCCCGGGCGCTTGCGAACGATCCGTACATCCTGCTTGCTGATGAGCCGACGGGGAATCTCGACGACCGTGCCACTCGAGGTATTCTCGACCTGTTCTGGGACATCAACGCCACCGGAATGGCGGTGCTGATGGCAACGCACGACCTCGAACTCATTCGGCGCTATCCGCACGCTCGCCTGTTCGAGTTGGATCAAGGCAAGCTGGTCTACGACTCCGCGGCCGCTGATACAGAGGCATCCTGATGTACGCGATGAGAGAGGCAATCGCGGGAGTCCGCCGGGCCCCGGTGCTCATCGGACTTTCATCCGGCATGGTTGGTATGGCCCTTTTCGTGGTCGGGCTCTTCTCGCTCGCGACGTACAACCTCCAGATCGCTCTTGCAGCGATCGAGGAGCGGGTCGAAGTCGTCGTCTATCTGAGGGATGACGCTCGTCAGAGCGAGATCGACCACCTGCTTGGCGAATTGGCGGACTACCCGGAAGTGTCGCGGGTCAACTACGTGTCAAAGCGCGATGCGCTGGAGCGCGCGCAACGTGAGCTTCCTGAGTTCGGGCAGCTCTTCGTGGACGCCGAGGTGAATCCGCTGCCTCAGTCACTCGAGGTGGAGCTTCGACCAGGGAACCGCACGCCCGACGTCGTCGAACGGATTGCTCGCGGAGCCCGCAACTACCCGTTCGTCGAAGACGCGCTGTATGGCGAAGAGTGGGTGGACCGACTCTTTGCGCTCCGGCGCATCGGCTTTGCCAGCACCGCGGTCCTAGGTGCGGCATTCGCCCTCGTGGCCGCGCTGATCATTGGAACCGCCCTGCGTATTGCGATCTTCGCCCGGCGTGAAGAGATCTACATCATGCGTCTGGTCGGAGCCCGCAACGGGTTCATCCGTCGGCCCTTCATCCTCGAAGGTGCCATGGCCGGCCTTGCAGGAGGCATCCTCGCGATCGTCCTCACCTACACTACGTATCGTGGTGTTTATGCCTACCTGTTCGAGGTCGCGTGGATACCGGGAGGCTGGGTCGGGATTGGGCTGCTTGCCGGGGCGCTGTTCGGTGCTGCCTCCAGCGGTGTGGCAATCCGGCGTCATCTGAGGGAAGTCTGATGCACAAGGCCGCTCTCTGCGCGGTCGTCATGGTGGCCATGGCTCTGCCGGCATCGGGCACGGCCCAGGATCCGGACCTAACCCGCGAGATCGTTCAGAGTCAGCGCCGACTGGAGCAGATTCGCGAGGAACGGAATCGACTGCGGCGCGATCTCGGTGATGCACGGAACCGAGTGCGCGACGCCTCAGCAGAACTCGCCAATGTAGAACGTCGACTGAGCGCGACCCGTTCGGTGCTGGCCGAGGTCGAGTTCCAGTCGGAGGCGACAGCCGACCAGGTGGGTCAGTCCACACGAGACCTCGTCCTGTCTCAGGAACAGCTGGCCGCCAGCGAGGCGATCCTGTTCCGGCGCCTTCGGGATATCTACAAAATGGGCCCGATGGTCACGGTCCAGGTCCTCCTCGGCGCGAGATCATTCACAGATCTGCTGAATCGTTATCGGTACCTTCAGCGAATCGCTTCCTTCGATCGGACTCTGGTCGAGCGGGTGCGCGACCTCGAGGCCGAGTTGGTCGACCAGAATGACGCGCTGCGACAGCGAATGGCTCTCCTGGGGTCTCTCCGGCAGGATCGCCTCACCGAGGTCGCTCAGCTACGATCGGTCGAGAGAGAGCACCAGAGTGCCATCCAGCAGTACCGGGCCCGAGAGGAAACAGCGTCGTCCCGAATCGACCAGCTGGACGCCGACGAAGGTCGGATGACCGTGCTGATCGACGCACTGGAGGAACGACGGCGCGAGCTTGAGGCTCGGCCTGGTGCGACCCTGTCTGCCGAGGACGCAGGGTCTCTCGACTGGCCACTCGACGGGGACCTCATTTATCAGTTCGGCAGAGATCAGCGACCGAACGGCACGGTGATCCGCTGGAACGGCATTGGAATCTCAGCGCGAACGGGCACGCCCGTTGAAGCGGTAAAAGCGGGCGTCGTTGCATACGCTGGCCCGTTCGAGGGGTACGGCCCGACCGTCATGCTCTCACACGGTGACGGCTTCTACACGCTCTACCTCTACCTCGAGGATATCGGGGTGGTCGAAGGCCGCGAGGTCACTGCGGGGCAGATCGTCGGCACGGTGGGCGGTACGGACACACCAGAGGGACCACATCTGGAGTTCCAGATCCGCGCTCCGCTGGACGGAACCTCCCCACAGGCTCAAGACCCCCTTCTCTGGCTCCGGAGCCGCTAGTCCGCTCATGGGGCTGCACGATCTGATCGGTCATGAAGAGCTTCGCGCGACACTGGCGCGGGCGCATGCTTCTGAGACGCTACCCGCTGCCCTGTTGCTTCATGGCCCGCGAGGAGTCGGGAAACAGCGGCTGGCTCTATGGCTCGCGCAACTTGCGGTCTGTACCGCCCCGACCTCGCACGGCCCCTGCGATACATGTGGCCCCTGTCGGATGACCCGGTCGCTCGAGCACCCTGATGTGCACTGGTACTTCCCTCTTCCACGCCCAAAGGCCGCCAGTCGAGAAAAATTGATGGATGCCCTCGAGGCCGCCCGGTTCCAGGAACTGGCCGAGCTCAGGGAACGCAGCCTGGCTCCAAGCTGGTCAGACGACGTCCGTGGCATCTATCTCGGGATCGTGACAAACCTCAGACGTCGTGCCTCGAGACGCCCCACCATGGCTGAGGGACCGGTATTCATCGTAGGTCAGGCCGAATTACTCGTGCCGCAGGAAGCGAGCCCCGAGGCTGCGAACGCGCTGCTCAAGCTTCTGGAAGAACCTCCAGGTCAGGCCCGCTTCATCCTGACTAGCTCGGAGCCCGGTATGCTGCTCCCCACGATCCGATCGCGAACCGTACCGGTTCACGTACCTGCGCTACCACGTGAGACCGTCCGCAGCTTTCTCGACCACCACTTCGAGCTCGAGGCGAAGACCAGTGCGTGGGCAGCTCGTCTGAGCCAGGGCTCCCCCGGCAGAGCGATGGCCTTCCTGCCAGACGGCAGCGATCCGGGCCCACTCGAGTCGCTGAGGCGCCGCGCCTTCGAGATCGTCACCGGGGCAACCACCCCGAGTCCCTCGGCAGGGTACCGACTGGCGGCGTCTTTTCCACCCGCACGAGCGCGTCAGCTGATTGACCTGTTCACCTTTGTCGAAGAGTGGCTTCGCGATCTGGCGGCGGCAGCCGCTGGTGCCGACGACCTCGTCATCAACCATGACGCGCTCAGTCGCCTCAAGAAGCACGCAGACGGAGCTGGCATCATCCCGTCGAGGGTGCCCGATGCCTTCCCGGCTGTCGAGCGAGCCCGGGAACTTGCCCGAGGAAACGTCAACCCACAGCTGGTGGTGAGTGGCCTGGTTCGGGATCTTCGGCGGTCGCTTCTGGATACATCGTCATCTACCCTGAAAGGAGTCGGATCATGAGCGAGCGAGACGACGGCCTGACACATCTCGACGCCGAAGGGCGGCCTCAGATGGTCGACGTAACACCCAAGAATGACTCACGTCGCACGGCGATTGCCGAGGGGCGTATCGTAATGAGGGACGATACACTGACCCGTATCGTTGAGGGTCGGACCAAGAAGGGAGATCCGATTCAGGTCGCGCAGCTCGCGGGGATCATGGCGGGCAAGAAGACGGCGGATCTCATCCCCTTGTGTCACGCCCTCCCGGGCGCATCGGTAGAGATTGTCCTTGAGGCCGACGCCTCGCTACCCGGCATCTACGCTCGGGCTACGGCCACCTACGTGGGGAAAACCGGCGTCGAGATGGAGGCGCTCACGGCGGTTAGCGTCGCTCTGCTGACGGTCTACGACATGGTGAAGGCGGTCGACCGAGGCATGCGGGTCGAGGGCATCCGGCTTCTAAGCAAGGAAGGCGGCGCCTCCGGGAGCTGGAGTGCGGCTGGAGGCTGACGGACGGACTGCTAACGCGTCAGAAGAATGGGCACCGTCAGGCGTACCCCGACTCTGAGGTAGCGTGGTCGCACGTCGGGGTTGGCCGCCTGGAGGTCTCGCAAGGAGATGCCGTACCGTCGAGCGATATGGGAGAGGGTTTCGCCCTGTTGCACCGAGTGCTCTACCACGGTCATGCGCTCACTCGAAGGGATCGCTGCGTAGTTGGCGGTGAAGACGTCCACCTTTCCCTCGGGGATGCGGAGCGAGTACTCCTCGCCAGGCGGGGTAAACCCTCGATACAGCTCCGGATTCAGCCGTCGGATTTCAGTCTCGTCAGTCTCGGCAGCCTGAGCCAGCACGTCGAACGTCGTCGCTGCTGGAATCTGAACAGCAGAGTACCGGAAGGGTGGGTCGGGCGCCGGGAGTTCGTACCCGAAGCGCTCGGGGTTCTGCCCCACGATAATCGCCGCCACCAGTTTCGGTACAAATTCGCGCGTCTCTCGAGGCCAGTGCTGACGATGGGCCCAGAAGACGGAGTCGGAGGGCTGCGCGACCCGAGCCTGCTCTCGCAGGATTCGCTGAGCCCGATTCGGGCCACCATTGTATGCGGCGAGGGCGAGGAACCAGGAGTCGAAGCGACGATGAAGATTCGAGAGATACTCAGTGGCTGCGTCAGTCGACTTGAACGGATTCCGGCGCTCATCGACAAAGGCGCCCACGATCATGCCGTGTTCTCGCGCTGTCCCAGACATGAACTGCCACATGCCAACCGCGCTGGCATGGCTTCGCGCTCCCGTGCTGTACCCGCTCTCGATCAGGGGTAGATAACGAAGAGAAGGTGGTAACCCCCTCTCAGCGAGCGCGGAGTCAACCGTTTGCTCGAATGCGCCCATGCGTCGGAGGAAGTCCGGGAACCACGGCTGCGCGGTGTTCTGCCAGTAGTCAATCCATCGGGCCACAGCCTGCTGGAACTCCGGATCACGCATGACTGGTGAGGCCAGCAAATCATCAACGCGCTCCTCGCCTGCCGGCGGCGCGAGGTAGGCGACGTGAACCGGTTCGAGAAGGACTCGCTCTGATCTCGGGACGATCGATGGCTCCGATACCAGGCCCGGGCGCTCGACCTCACCACCGCCTGCCAGGGAGCAGCCAGACCCCACCAACACGACCAATCCCGCGGCGTAGATACGCAACGTCGACGATCGCATCATGAGCTCGGTTTGGAGGAGGAAGCGCTATCCGTGGTAGTTCGGCGCCTCACGCGTGATGGTGACGTCATGCGGGTGAGACTCACGTAGCCCACCCATTGTCACCCGATTGAACCGCGTCTTCGTCCGAAGCTCCTCGATGTCTCCGACCCCGCAATAGCCCATACCCGCCCGGAGGCCGCCCACGAGCTGGTAGATCGTGTCCGAAACCGGGCCCTTGTACGGGACCCGGGCCTCGATTCCCTCCGGAACCAGCTTCCGCTTCTCTTCCGAAGCATCCTGGAAGTACCGGTCGGCAGAACCCTCTTCCATGGCCGACAGGGAGCCCATTCCCCGGACTGTCTTGAAGCGTCGGCCTTCAAGAAGGAACGTCTCACCGGGGGATTCGTCCGTACCTGCGAACATCGAGCCCATCATGGCGCAATGTGCCCCGGCCGCCAGCGCCTTCACGAGGTCACCGGAATACCGGATTCCTCCGTCAGCGATGATCGGGACCGAACCATCCACACCCGCGACTGCATCCATAATGGCGCTGAGCTGAGGAAGGCCGACGCCTGTCACCACCCGCGTTGTGCAGATCGATCCCGGGCCTACACCGACTTTCACCGCGTCGACACCGCGATCCACGAGTGCCCTTGCTCCCTCCACTGTGCCCACGTTCCCGCCAATGAGCTGCACGTCCGGGAAGCGATCGCGCACCTTCGCAACGGCCTGCAGGACGCCCTCGGAGTGGCCGTGTGCCGTGTCGACCACGATCACATCCACGCCCGCGTCCACGAGCAGCTGTGCCCGCTCCAGGTCGGCGGCAGAGGCTCCTATGGCAGCGCCCGCACGTAGTCGGCCGTGTTGGTCCTTGCAGGCGCCCGGATACCGTCGGCGTTTGAAAATATCCTTTACCGTGATCAGCCCCTTCAGGCGATCATCCTCGTCGACGACAGGGAGCTTTTCGATCCGGTGCTCGTGCAGGATCTCCTGCGCCTGATCAAGCGTCGTTCCAACCGGAACCGTCACGAGATTGTCGGATGTCATCACATCGGAGATAGGCTTCGAGAGATCTGTCTCGAACTGGAGATCCCGGTTCGTGATGATTCCGACCAGGCGCCCGTCTCCCTCGACGATCGGCACGCCACTGATGGAAAAGCGAGCCATCAGGGCATGGGCGTCGTGTAGCGAGCCACCCCGTTCGAGCGTGATCGGATTCAGAATCATACCGCTTTCGGACCGTTTCACCCGATCCACCTCTTCGGCCTGCCGCTCCGGGGTGAGGTTCTTGTGAATAATTCCCAGCCCGCCCTCGCGAGCCATCTGGATCGCCATCGCCGACTCCGTGACGGTATCCATCGCAGCGGCGAGCAGCGGGATACGCAGCTCGATACCACGCGTCACGTGCGTGGAGACGTCGGTGTCTTTCGGGTGCACCAGCGAATGCCCCGGGATCAGCAGGACGTCGTCGAACGTGAGGGCTTCCTTGACGATGCGGCCACCTGCGGAGGCGTCGGTCATGGACGTTGAGACCTTTCTGAAAAAGCGAGCGCCCGCCTGTGCCAGCCCAAGTCGGGCCTCACAGAGCGGGCGAAATCATGCACCAAATGCGCGTTCAATGGTTCCATCTGGGACGATAGATGGACCGCGCGACATCGTCAACGGCGCTAGTGTGCCAATCTGGACTGCGCAGGATCGAGCTGATCATGAGTACGTCCGGAGCGGCGCACAGTCGCCGGAGGATCTCAGCTTTCGGCTATGCTCTCGTCGTCACCTGCGCTACTCCCGGCGTTGGCAGCCTCCGAACTCGTGGCGTCCGGCAGCGCGCTCGAACTCCGTCGCTTGCGCGGATCCGCTTCGATCTCCTGCGGATATTCCTCGCCCGAAACCGCCTCTCCCTGCTCCGGTTCGATTGCGGTGTTCAGGTCATTGAGGATCTGCCTTCCAGCTGACGATACACCGGACAGGACGCGATCTGCAGCGGAGATCAGCTGGAACGCCTCGCGAATCGTGCTGGGGCTCACGGCACGACGCCGAAGCTTGTCCTCCAGACCCTCGGCGAATTTCTGAAGGCCCGATGCTTCCACGTCGATCTGGCCAGCATACTTCGACTCGAGAAATTCGATGTAGTCGAGTATCTGGTAAATCTGCTCGTCCGGGAGACTCTCAATCTTCCGGATCAGGCGCTGGCGAAGGGCATCGTGCATGGTAGCTGACGCTGTTACAGGAGCGTTCTCGTAAGTCTAACCGGGGCGACCTGACCCGAAAGCCCTTACGAGCCTGGCGATGCAACGGTTCAACCGGCATGAACGTCTTGCCACACTCCACAATCTGGATAATCTCCTGCCATGCCTTTCCTTCCACTACGTCCCGTGCCCGTCGCCAAAGGCGCTGCGTCCCTCTACGACGAATGGCTCGTATGGCTGAGCGAGTCGTTAGACGATCCGGCATGCGATCGCAACGAGCTATGCCGCTCGGTTTTGACGGACATCTACTATCCGGGCTTGAGCACGTCGGATGCTGCGGGTCTGACGCACACCAGTCGTGTAGCACTCGCTCAGTTGGATCCGCGTAATGTGACGCTCGAGCCCGAGTACTACGAGGACATCGACCTGAAGCTTTATGAGCCGCGCAAGCCGCTCCTGTGGCTCTGGGAGATGTTTGATCGCAGCACACTCGGGGAGAACGTCGACCTCGGAATCCGCGTTCGTCGCATCCTGGCCAAGCGCGTCTTTGCCTCTTGTGGCGCGAACTTCAAGGCGTTCACCCACGTCCGCTTCTCCTTCGGCTACAACATGCACGTGGGCGACGGCGTGGTCATTCATCGTCACGTACTGATGGACGATCGTGGTGGTATCGAGATCGGCAACGGATCGTCTGTCTCGGACTTCGCAAACGTCTACTCGCATTCGCACGACATCGTCGATGGGCGAATCGTGAACATGCCGAAGACCGTGATCGGCACGGGTGCCCGGATCACCTACCACGCGACGGTTCTCGCCGGCTCTCATGTCGCTGACGATTCGATGGTCGGCGCGGGCTCGATGCTCACGAGAAGCACCGAGCCCCACTGGGTGTACGTCGGTGTCCCCGCCCGGAAGATCAAGGAGAAGTCGGCGGAGGATCGAGCCAGGAAGGCGCCTCCCAGCCCTGACCCGTTCGCCGAGGGCTAGGAACTCAGCCCTCGTCCTCCTCGTGCATGGCCTGCAGCTTCTTCACCACTGCAGGGTCGGCAAGCGTCGTCGTGTCGCCGATCGTACGTCCCTCCGCAATGTCACGGAGCAGACGACGCATGATCTTTCCCGATCGCGTCTTGGGCAGTTCCGCTGTGAAGACGACCAGCTCTGGCTTGGCGATCGCCCCGATTTTCGCACCGACGTGATTGCGCAGCTCTGACAGCAGTTCGTCCGACCCATCGATGCCCTCTCTCAGGGTCACGAACGCCGCGATCGACTCACCCTTGATCTCGTGCGCCTTCCCGACGACTGCCGACTCAACCACAGAGGGATGATCGACCAGCGCGCTCTCGACCTCCATCGTCCCGATCCGGTGCCCGGCGACGTTCAGCACATCGTCGACCCGCCCGAGGATCCACAAGTACCCGTCTTCGTCGACCTTCGCTCCGTCCCCGGGGAAATAGACATTCGGCCACTTGGACCAGTACGTCTCCTTGAAGCGCTCTTCGTCACCCCACACCGTACGAAGCATGGACGGCCATGGCGTGGTGATGGCCAGGTAACCGGCGGCCGTATCATGGCCAGCTTCGTCCCGGATCGCGGCCTGGATGCCTGGGAACGCGCGCGTGGCTGTGCCGGGCTTGGTCACTGTAAGCCCCGGGAGCGGGCTGATCATGATCGCTCCGGTCTCGGTCTGCCACCACGTGTCTACAATCGGACAGTGCTCTCCCCCGATCACCTCGTGATACCACATCCATGCCTCGGGATTGATCGGCTCACCCACCGTCCCGAGCAGTCGTAGCGAAGACAAGTCGGCCTTCCCCGGCCACTCTTCACCCCACCGCATGAACGCACGGATCGCGGTTGGAGCCGTGTAGAAGATGGTGACTCCATATTTCTCACAGAGCTGCCAAAATCGGCCTCGGTCCGGCGTGTCGGGTGCGCCCTCGTACATCACGACCTGAGCGCCATTCGCGAGTGGTCCGTACACGATGTAGCTGTGCCCGGTAATCCAGCCCACGTCCGCCGTGCACCAATAGACGTCATCATCTTTGAGGTCGAAGACGGCCTTCGTTGTTGCATACGTCTGGGTCAGGTAGCCGCCTGTCGTATGAACTACGCCCTTCGGCTTTCCGGTGGTTCCCGACGTGTAAAGAATGAAGAGCGTATCCTCGGCATCCATCCGGGCCGCCGGGCAGTCGCTCGACGACTCCGCCATCAGGTCGTGGTACCAGTGATCCCGACCATCCTGCATGGTGACCGGCGTTTTGTCCGTGAGGTCACCGCCCCGTGCGACGACGACCACGTTCTCGATCGTCGGAGACTGCTCGAGCGCGGCATCGGCGTTGGCCTTGAGCGGCACCACCGAGCCTCGACGCCACCCTCCGTCGGCCGTAATCAGCACCTTGGACGCGGCATCATTATTCCGGTCTGCGAGCGAATCCGGGCTGAATCCGCCAAACACGACTGAGTGCACCGCCCCAATTCGGGTGCACGCCAGCATCGCGATAGCAGCCTCGGGGATCATCGGCAGATAGATGGTAACGCGATCACCCTTTTCGACACCGAGCTTCCGGAGTGCATTAGAGAACTGCGAGACCTCTCGGTGGAGTTCGGCGTAACTGAACGTTCGCGTGTCACCGGGCTCACCCTCCCAGATCAACGCGGTGCGTTCCCCCCGTCCAGCTTCGACATGCCGATCGAGACAGTTATGAGCGACGTTGAGCTTGCCCCCGACGAACCATTTCGCGTGGGGTGGCCTCCAATCGAGAACTGTGTGCCAGGGCTCAAACCAGTCGAGCTCCCCCGCCCACTCGGACCAGTACGCTTCGGGGTCGGCGGCCGCCCGGTCATAGACCTCGGCGTCGTTGCAATTGGCCTGACCAGCGAAGGCCGCCGAGGGTGGAAAGCGACGGTCTTCATGCAACAGGGCATCCAGTTCGCCGGCATCACTCATACAGGGTCCTCTTCGGAAGAGTTCGGAGCTAGAGGGGATGCGCCCAATCTGCACACGGACCTTCCCGGAGCAACCCATGAATCCCGTTGGTCCAAGGGTCGCGCCACGCTAGCTTATCGAGAATCATTCTTGATAAGAGAGCCATGGGAAGCTGCTGTAACGTTCAAGGGAGTGAGTCGGACCGACTCGGGCTCCATATCGCGTCTACGTGTGTAGCGCTTGCGGCTACGCTCGCGGGTTGGCTGCTTCCCGCGGTCGGTCTGCAGTTCCTCGCCCTCCCTGCTCTGATCCTCGCCTATGCTTCGGCCGGCTGGGACGCGTCGATCCGTGCCACCCAAGCGCTGCGGCGCCGTGAGCTCGACGTCGATGTCCTCATGCTGCTTGCGGCGGCTGGGGCCGCGACGGTCGGGCACTGGCTGGAAGGCGCGGTGCTGCTTTTCCTGTTCTCCCTTGGCAATACGCTCGAGACCTTCGCCTTTCGACGCACACGGCGCTCGATTGAAGCGCTTGTAGAGCTGAGCCCGGACGAAGCAGTCATCGTGGAGGGGGGTGAAGAGCGCGCCGTAGCGGTCGAGACACTCCGACCGGGCGACACCGTTCGTGTTCGACCGGGCGACAGGATCCCCGTCGATGGTGACGTGATCGGAGGAGCCTCCGCGGTAGATGAAGCGACCCTGACCGGAGAGCCTGTTCCCGTGAACAAGACGCCAGGTGATCCGGTCTTCGCGGGTACACTGAACGAGTCGGGGTCGCTCGACATCAGCATGACACGCCCGGCTGATCAGACCGCGCTCGCGCGCATCATCGCCATGGTCGAAGAAGCCCGGGAATCGCGGGCGCCGACGCAGACGTGGATCGAAGAAGTGGAAGGCCGATACGCGGCGGGCGTGATCCTCGCGTCCGGCGCGGCAATCCTGATCCCTTGGACGCTCATGGGATGGAGCTTCGACGAGGCGTTCTATCGCGCGATGACGTTGCTCGTGGTCGCTTCACCGTGCGCCCTCGTCATATCGATCCCCGCGACGATTGTCTCAGCCGTCGCCAATGGCGCCCGTCACGGGATCCTCTTCAAGGGTGGGGCGCATATCGACGCCCTCGCCGACGTGACGATCTTTGCCCTGGATAAGACCGGAACGGTGACGGTCGGGCATCCGGAGGTCATCGCCATACAGCCGTCGAACAGTTCCAGCGCGGAGACACCGGACCGACTCCTTGCGCTCGCCGCCGCCGCCGAACACCGCTCTGAGCACCATCTCGCCTCATCGATCGTCCGGGCGGCCGAAACGCGCGACCTCACGATGGCGGACCCAGGCTCCTTCGAGTCCTTTGCCGGCCGAGGTGTCGAAGCCGAGGTAGATGGCCTGCGAGTCCGCGTGGGTAAGCCGAGCTTCATCAACGTCGAGGGAGCGCGCTTCGACGATTCGGTCAGTGAGGCGCTCGGGGCAGCGCATCCGACCGCGACGCAGGTTCACGTCGCCATCGATGGCGTCCACGCGGGCGGCTTTGCGATTCAGGACCATCCAAGGGACGGCGCCGCTGAGGCTATGGACGGCCTCCGTGCCAGCGGGATCGAACGAATCCTCATGCTCACGGGCGATGCCGAGGCAACCGCGCAGGCGGTTGCGGACGAAGTCGGCATCCCGGAGATCCACGCCGCCCTGGCTCCGGACGAGAAGTCGCAGATCCTCAAAAGGACTCGAAGTGCGGGCGCGATCGCCATGGTCGGAGACGGGGTGAACGACGCTCCCGCGCTCGCTGTAGCAGACGTGGGAATCGCCATGGGCCTGGCCGGTACGGACGTCGCACTCGAAACCGCTGACGTGGTCGTGATGGGGGAGGACCTTTCGAACGTCGGCCACGCCGTACGCCTCAGCCGGAGGACCCGCCGGATCGTCCGTCAGAACCTCGTCTTCTCGATCAGTATGATGATCATTCTGGTCTTCGCAGCTCTTATGGGCTGGATCAGTCTCACAATCGGCGTGATTGGACACGAGGGCTCGACGGTCGTCGTGGTATTCAACGGACTGAGGCTCCTGGCGGACGGAAGGTCCTCGTGAGCGCCGCGCAGGCCAGCAGGCTCGCAGGCCCTTTATTCGTCGGCCGGCTCGTCCGCCTCAGTGAGGAGTGCCAACTCGGGAGACCGAAGGATCTCGGCGAACGCCGCCATCACCGTGTCCGTCCAGGAGAACACGGTCGGTCGGCCAGCGCGGAGGACGGAGCGCGGCAGCCGGACCTTGAATCGAACCTCCGTGTCCGCACTCTCAGCCGACTCCTCCGCATCATCCATTCGAAACCGCAGGGTGATGGGCCGACGCTGCCCTCCCTCGAGCTCACGCGCGGACAGGCGCGCCAGAGCGGTGAGCACGTGAGAGGCTTCCCCGACCACGCCCAGCGGAACGAGATCCACGACAATGGCGATGTTCCCTGTCAGACCGCGACTCGTCTCGTCCAGATAGATATCGACGCTGGCGAAGTCAGGCCCGTCCGGCCGGTGGAAGAACAGGTAGGCGCTGCGTGTCGATTCGCCGTCCCATCGGCCCTCGAACTGGTGGCTGGTCGTCTTCTGGAGCCCGGACAAATCCCAACCGGACGCCTCCACTGCCTCGCGGAGCGCCTCGATGAGGGGCTCGAGCGTGAGGAAGGGCGCGCTCATGCGTGCTGCAGCGGTCGCGGGGCACTCATCAGCGACCCACCGCGAAACGCCGCGATTGACACATTTTCAAGCCGTCGTGTAACGTTCATGCACACAAGAGTCCGTCCTCCTGGACGGTGAACGAGCAAATTCGTATGTCCAATCATTCCACAACCGATCTGCGCCTGAGAGAAGCACTCGAGGCCAGTGGCCAGCGCTTCACCGAACAGCGTGCGGCCGTCTTTCACTACCTCGCGACCACAGACGTGCATCCTACCGCTGACGAGGTCTTCCTCGCGGTCAGGCAGGAGCTGCCGGTGATCTCCCTCGCCACCGTGTACAAAAG
>JAKMDG010000129.1 GCA_022428035.1 Longimicrobiales bacterium | reverse complement strand
AGATACGTGTCGTACTGCGATGCATCGTAGTAGAAGGGACGCATCTGCTCACGCCACTCAGCCATGATCTCCTCATTCAGCCAGATCGCTGGCTCGTCGGTCTCAGCGATGAACGGGATGTACTCGGTCTCTGCAGTCTGGACGCTATTGAAGTACTCCCATGCCGCCTCGACCGTCTCGCCGTCGAGGAAGAGGTCCAGGAGCGTTAGCGCCTGCGCCTGCGCCCCAGCAACACCGCCCTTGTGGGCGATCGGTGTCGCCATCGCGATCCCGTTGGCCCAGTTGTGGCCTGGGCCACCACGCATATTGGAGGGGTAGCCCAACGTGACCGTCGGCATGTTCCACGAGATATCACCGATGTCGTCCGAGCCACCGCCAAGAGAACGTGACAGGTCGACCGGACCACTCATTTCTTCCGGTACTTCGGTCACGAGGCCAGTGACTTCGACATCCATCTCGGACTGGAACGCCTCAGCGAAGCGGACATCGTCCTCGGACCAGTCGGGCATACCGACACGCTGGATGTTCGCGAACGTCGCTTCTGCAACCGGCTTGCTGAAGTGTCGACTCCACGCCGACCCGACCGTCATGATCGTGTCCAGCGTCGTGCCCGTCATGAGCGCCGCGCCTCGCGCCATATCGGCGGCTGCGTCGTACTGCTCCTTGGTGAGGTCGTAGTCACGCTCGCGAAAGTAAAACCAGATTGTGGCGGTCTGAGGCACCACGTTCGGCTGGTCTCCGCCATCTACGATGATGTAGTGCGAGCGAGCGGCGGGACGCAGGTGCTCACGCTTGTATTCCCATGCCTGAGCCATAAGCATGATCGCGTCGAGTGCCGACCGCCCGCGCCACGGCGAACCCGCGGAGTGGGCAGTTTCTCCCGTGAAGCGGTACATCACGGACCAGAGCGCATTACCGCCCTGCTGGCCCCAGTTCACGCCGAAGCTGGAGCTCACGTGGGTGAAGAGGTTCACGTCGACGTCATCGAAGACGCCCTCACGCACAAAGTACGCCTTGGAGGCGACCTGCTCTTCGGCCACGCCGGGCCACAACAGCAGCGAACCATCGATGTTCTCGCGCTCCATGATCTCCTTCACGGCGATCGCGGCGACGATGTTCACGGCCTGACCCGAGTTGTGCCCCTCACCGTGACCCGGAGCCATCCCGAGAATCGGGTCGCGGTAGGCAACACCAGGCTTCTGGTTGGACTGAGGAATCCCGTCGACATCCGAGCCCATCGCGATCACCGGCTGACCCGTCCCCTGAGACCAGCGGGCCGTCCACGCACTCGGCATGCCGGCGACACCGAGCTCGATGTCGAATCCTTCATCCTCGAGGAGGCCAGTGAGATAGCGCTGCGTCTCGAATTCCTGCATACCGAGTTCGCCGAAGGAAAACAGGTGATCGATGATCTCCTGTACGAGCTTGGAGCGGTCCTCGACCATCTCCATCGCTTCGTCCTTGAGTGACTCGAGCCGAGGATCAGCCTGAGCCGTCGCCGCCTGAGGCAGCAGGATCATGGTCGCCACAAGGGCGGCCGTGGTCGTCAGTGAACGACGCATGTGTGGTCTTCTCCGGTTCTGCTTGTGTAGTGCGATGAGACGGGTGGTCGTGAAAGGATACGCGATCGTCGCCCTCAGTCGAGCGCGGGCCGGCGCTGATGCCAGTCCGTTTGCTTCTGAAAGGCGTGCGCCACGTTGAGGATCTTGTCGTCCGCGAAGAGATCCCCGAGCAGCGTCGTAGTCAGCGGCATCGTCGTAGGGTTATCGGAGTCAGGGTTCCGAACCCCGAAGCCGTACTGGACGATCGCGGCCGGGTGCCCAGTCTGATTCGTAAGCCCCACGTGACCTCCACCCGAGACAAACATGTCGAATCCCTCCATCGCCTCTTGCATTTCCCTCATGAGGATCAGGCGGCGGCGCTGGCTTTGCACGTAGTCCAGTGCGCGCGTGTCCCGACCCCTCCGAAAGCGACCGCGACGACGCGCTTCACGGGGTTCGAGGCCTTCGGGGACGGGCTCCGGCTCCTCACCGTCCGGCGAAACGTGGAAGTCGAACGCAGCCGACGACTCGACACCCAACGAGTTGGA
>JAKMDG010000172.1 GCA_022428035.1 Longimicrobiales bacterium | reverse complement strand
CTACAACACGGTGCGCGTGGACCTGAACACGCACGACGCCGGCGGGATTACGACGTGGGATGTCGAGCTGGCTGAAGAGTTCGACAAGGTCGCGAATCGCTGAGTCTGGATCCGGGTGATCAGTGCCCGGAGAACGCGCACAATGCGAAGACGTCACAACCACATGCGCGCAACTGATCTGCGCCACCCAGGTCGGGCAGGTCGATGACGAAGCACGCCTCGTGGACCTGGCCGTCTGCCTGCTCGATCAGTTCTATGCCGGCCTTGGCTGTCCCGCCGGTGGCGATCAGGTCATCAATCAGCAACACCTCAGCTCCGGCCGGGACCGCGTCGATGTGCATTTCCATACGATCTGATCCGTATTCCAGCTCGTAATCAACCCCGATCACGTCCCCGGGCAGCTTCCCGGCTTTTCTGAGCGGTACAAAACCGACACCGAGTTTGTACGCGACCGCGGTTCCGAAGATGAATCCGCGGGCTTCGATTCCAGCGACGATGTCGATCGGGCGGTCGATATAGCGGTGGACGATGAGATCGACCGCCATCCGCAAGCCACGCGGATCTTCGAGGAGTCCGGTGATGTCCCGGAAGAGGACACCCGGCTTCGGATAATCAGGAATCGTCCGGATGAACGACGAGATCGTTGGGCTCATGGTGCCCCGCGATCCAGCCTCAGATGGTATCGCTCGGCCATGAATCCCTCGGGCGTGCCTTCGTCGATCTTTGTCGCACCGTCCGCTCGAAAGCCCCGCCGAGCGTAAAAGGTTCGTGCCCGGTCGTTGATCTCGAGGACCCATAGTACCAGCTCAGCGAACCCGAGGTCGCGGGCTCGTTGAACCGCAGCGTCACAGAGTGCGCTGCCCAGGCCGGAGCGCCAGTGGTCCGGGTCGATATAGAGTGTGGGCATCTCCGCGACCGTCTGGGCGGATACGTCACTGTCGGTGGCAGCACGCACAGTCACGAATCCGACGATGCGGTCGTCACGCTCTGCCACCAGACAATGGATCTCGGAACTCGCCAGCCACCGGCTCCACCGGGCGACACGTTCCGAACGGTCTGCACCTGCCGGGGGCCAGGCCGATACATGAGAACTGTACGCGGCTTCCCGAGACGAGGAATGCACGGCCTCGATCGCAGCCGCATCATCAACTGCGGCATCCCGGAGCTGCTCGACTGCGGCGACATCACCGCCTGACTCGAATCTACTGGAACTCATACTGCAACATGGGCTGTAGTGGACTCATGGATCAAGCGAAATGAGCGTCGGGGGTGGGCAGCAGCTTTGCAGGTCGGTCATGCATGCCAGAGCTCTCCGAACAGTCGTACCCAGTTCCCGCCGATGACCTTGGCAATGCGTTCGTCGGAGTGCCCGCGATTCGACAAACCGTCCGCGATGAGTTCCATCCGCCTAGGGGAGTTCAGGTCCTCCACGGTGAAGAGGATGTCCGGATCTTCGTTGGGCGCGGCCACTCCGCGTTCGATGCGTCCCGCGACGAACTCCCGGTGCCTCGACCAGTACTCATCTGATCCGTCGATCGGGGTGGTGGAGAGATCGCTCCCGATCCCGACGTGATCTTCGCCACACACCTGTATCGCGTGCTCGATATGATCCAGCACATCTGCTCGCAGAGGCACCCGGCCGGGTGTCAGGAATGGCATCAGGTAGATACCGACTACGCCCCCGCCGTCGGCCATCGCTCGGAGTTCGGCGTCGTCTTTGGAGCGCGGGTGCCGGGCAATCGCGTTGCAGCCGCTGTGGGTGATCGCGACCGGACGTAAGGATGCTGCGATTCCCTCAGCCGTGGTCTTCTGACCGCAGTGACTCAGATCGATCATCATGCCAAGCTCATTCATGCGCTCAACGACCTGGACGCCAAACCGAGTCAGCCCCCCGTTTGCCGGCTCGAGGCAGCCATCCCCCACGAGGTTGCGGACGTTGTACGTGAGCTGGGTGACCTTCACGCCCAGGTGCAGAAAGGTTTCGATGTTCGCGAGGTCCCGTTCGAAGGGCGTAGAATCCTGGAAGCCGAGCACGATGCCGAGTCGGCCGCTTTCTTTTGCGGTGTGCAGGTCGGCTACCGTGCGGACGTGCTGAAACGTGTCCGGATACCGCTCGATACGGTTCAGCCAGCTTGCAATACGCTCGACAGACGAGGCGAAGTCGCTGCCGCTGCAGGTGAGGTTTACCGCCGTAATGCCGGACTCTACCGCGTTCTTGATCATCTCCGCGTCGAGTGGCGGATTCAACGGGTAGTTGAAGTAGCCGGGTGAGGCGAGGAAGTCGATGACGAGGGCATCGTCGTAGGGAGGCCACGTGCGTGCGGCCTCGGGAAGGACATTCCCGGATACGCTCGTGCTCCCCAGCGGGTCAAAAGACGGATAGACACCTGCAACGGAAACAGCTGCTGCAGCTCCAAGAAACGAGCGGCGAGATATGGAATCGGTCGGCACGAGGACCTCCCAGTGGTGGGGCGAACGGTAAAACAAAGTATCCGCGCCACGAAGCCCACTGCCAGACGAACCTGCTCGCTTGCACTGGATTGCACTTGCTTCGACGTTGGTGCGGACCAGCGGGGCAGGGATCGATGACGCCTGGCCCCACGATGCGCTCACGATGTGCTGTGTGAGCCTCTCTGAATCACTCTGCAGATTTTGCCTCATGTCCCACCACACGCGACCCGAGGGAGGTCCCGCTCAGAGGATCGGCTTCTGGCTTGGAATCGGCGCCTTTCTGCTTCTGATGATCTTTCAGGTCGATCCGGGTAACCAGCCGGCGAGTCGACTGGCGGCGGTCGCAATGCTGATGGCGATCTGGTGGGTGAGTGATGCGATCCCGCTGTTTGCGACTGCAATGCTCCCGCTTTTCCTGTATCCGTTCCTGGGAATCCTTGGCGCACGCGAAACGGCACCGATCTACTTCAACAGCACCATCGTTCTGTATATCGGGGGCTTCATGATTGCCCTTACCATGCAGAAGTGGAATCTGCACAAGCGCATTGCGCTCAGCATCATTCATGCGGTCGGAGGTGGCCCCGCCCGCATCGTTCTTGGCTTCATGATCGCGGCAGGCTTCCTGTCGATGTGGATCTCGAACACCGCCACAGCGGTCATGATGGTCCCGATCGGGCTGGCGATCGTACTCAAGATCGAGGACTCGTTCGGCGCAGAGCGGAGTCATGCGTTCACGGTGTCACTGATGCTCGGCATCGCGTACGGTTGTTCGGTGGGGGGGCTGAGCACTCTGGTAGGTACGCCGCCCAACCTCTCCTTCGTGCGTATTTTCGAGATCCTGTTCCCGGAAGCGCCACCCATCGCGTTCGGCCAGTGGCTCGTGATGGCACTTCCGATTGGTGTCATCATGATCGGGCTCGTCTGGTTCTTCCTGACGAAGGTCTTTTACCGGACACCCGCCGAAGTCACGGTCGACCACAATGTGATCGCCGAAGAGAAGCGCGACCTTGGACCGATCTCGTACGAGGAGCGATGGATCGGTGTGGTGTTCGCCACGACAGCCTTGCTCTGGGTATTTCGAGCTGACTTGAACCTCGGATTCGTGTCGATCCCGGGTTGGTCTTCGCTGCTCGGTGACCCGCGCATGATTGATGACGGAGCGGTCGCGATCGGTATGGCGTCCCTGCTGTTCATCATTCCCACACGCGATAAGTCCAAAGGGGCGACCCGGATCATGGGACCCGATGTGATCCCTAAGCTTCCTTGGGACATCGTCCTGCTTTTCGGAGGGGGTTTCGCGCTTGCCGCCGGCCTTCAACGCACCGGCCTCGCCCAGTTGCTCGGGCAGCAGTTCGAGCTGCTCGGTTCGCTTCCGACGTTCGCGATGATCGTTCTGGTGTGTCTCGGGATCACGTTTCTTACCGAGCTAACGAGTAATCTGGCGACGACGGAAATGATTTTGCCGATTCTAGCAGCGGTTGCAGTAGCAACTGAAACTCATCCGTTGATTCTCATGATTCCGGCGACGCTCTCTGCTTCTTGCGCCTTCATGATGCCGGTGGCGACGCCGCCAAACGCCATCGTTTTCGGGAGTGGTCGTCTCACGGTCGGTGAGATGGCGCGTATCGGCATTGTGCTCAATCTGATCGGGGCCCTGGTGATCAGCGTTATTGTCTTCACGGTCGGGACGGTTGTGTTCGATATCGATCCGTCTGTGGTCCCTGACTGGGCGCAGTCAATTGCCAGCGGTGTCGAGGGGTAACGCCTGATATGAAGACCGCGATCATTGCAGGAAGTCGCACCCCGTTCGTGCGCTCAGGCTCGTTATTCGCCGACCTGTCGGCAATGGATCTGGGCAAGGCGGCTGTGCGTGATGCGCTGGCCCGCAGTGGCCTGTCGGGCGAGCAGGTGGACCACCTGGTATACGGTACGGTGGTTCATGACACCCAGGCACCCAACATTGCCCGGGAAGTCGGGCTTGCGGTCCTTCCGAAGCATGTGCCGGCCGTCTCCGTGTCGCGAGCGTGTACCTCTGCGAATCAGGCGATCACGGACGGCGCTCAGATGATCGAGGTCGGCCATGCCCAGGTGGTCATCGCGGGCGGTGCCGAGTCACTGTCACGTATTCCGATCACAGTGAGCGACAAGCTCTCGAAGAGCCTCGTGAGCGCCTCAAGAGGGAAGACGGTAGGGCAGAGATTGTCACCGTTCCGAACGATCCGTCCCAGGGACCTCGTACCCGTGACGCCGGCGATTGCAGAGCCGAGTACGGGTGAGAGTATGGGGCAGTCAGCTGAACGGATGGCCAAGGAAAACGGGATCTCACGGGGGGACCAGGACGCGTGGACTCTTCGCTCACACCAGCTGGCCGCAGCGGGGACGGCGGACGGACGTCTGACCGCCGAGATCGCGCCGGTCTATGTGCCGCCCGACTACAGGACCGTGGTCACGAGTGACAACGGCATTCGAACGGACACGTCCGCCGAGCGGCTCGCCAGGCTTCGGCCGGTATTCGACCGCCGGCACGGATCGGTCACGGCTGGAAATGCGTCGCCACTGACCGACGGAGCGTCGGCGGTCGTGCTGATGAATGGCGAAAAAGCGCTGGCGGATGGGCTCCAGCCGCTTGGCTGGGTTCGAAGCTGGGCGTGGACCGCGCTTGACCCCGCCGGTCAGCTCCTGCAGGGCCCCGCGTATGCGGCGCCTATCGCGCTGGATCGAGCTGGCCTGTCCATGTGTGACATCGGCCTCATGGAAATGCATGAGGCGTTTGCCTCCCAGGTCTTATCGAACCTCCAGGCGCTCTCGTCGAAGACGTTCGCCGAGACGGAGCTGGGTCGTTCGCAGGCCGTGGGACATCCCGACGTAGATTGCATCAACGTCATGGGCGGTTCAATCTCGATCGGACACCCTTTCGGAGCCACGGGGGGACGACTGACCATGACGATCCTCCACGAGATGGCGAGGCGTGACGTTCAGTTCGGGTTGATCACCGTGTGTGCCGCAGGTGGGATGGGATTCGCGATGGTGGTAGAGCGGCGCTGAGCCTGAGAGGCTGCGGCCTTGTGATCCATCTCGAGGCAATGTTGAGAGACAGAGGGGCCCCCGC